>JALREG010000275.1 GCA_023253905.1 Burkholderiaceae bacterium | reverse complement strand
GGCCACCGTGCGTCCTGGCCTGGAGGACATCGCGGCCTTTCTACAATCGCGGACATGAGCGACACCCCTGACCGCGACGAACCGGCGCCGCCTGAGCCGGCGCCCGTCAAGCCCGCCCCGACGGCGGGAAAGCGGCCGCGAGCCTGCGTCGATAACGCCGGTCGGCGATCGCCACGAATCCACCCAGTGCCATCAATACACAGCCGAGCCAGATCCAGTTGACGAAAGGCTTCACATGAACCCGGATGGCCCAGTCGTTACCGCTCAAGGGTTCGCCCATCGAGATGTAGACATCCCGCCAGAGGCTGCGGTCGATCGCCGCTTCGGTCATGGGCATGCGCTGAGCTCGATAGACACGCTTCTCGGGCAGCATCACAGCGCGTGCGGGGGCCGAGGCCGCGTCGGAGGCGCGACGAAGCTCGAAGCGCCCGCGCATGGCGTCGTAGTTCGGGCCGGTTACGGTTCGCAGATCCTTGAAATCGACCCGCCAGCCACCCACCTCGACCGACTGGCCAGGCGCGAGTTTCAACTCCCGCTCGCTTTCGCTGCTCTTCACCAGGGTGACGCCGATCACGAACACCGCAACGCCCAGGTGGGCGAGCTGCATGCCCCAGACCGAGGCGGGGTGCAGTCGCGCGCGTGACAGCCGCAGCCGGCCGTTTGAATCACGCAGCATCTCGAGTGCCGCAATCGACACGCCCGCGGCAATCCACAGCCCGAAGGCAAGACCACTTGCTGCAATCGGGCGAAAGCCCGCGTCGGTGGTGAGCGGTTGCAGCAGTGCCGCAGCGATAGCGACCGCGAGCGCCCAGCGCAGGCGCCGGGCGATATCAGGGAGTGGCGCCTGTCTCCAGCGCGCAAGCGGTCCGATCACCATCAGAAACATGGCAGGGGCCATGAGCGGATAGAAGACGGCTTCGAAATAAGGGGGGCCGACCGAGATTTTTCCCATGCCCAGGGTGTCGAGCGCGAGGGGGTAGAGCGTGCCAAGCAGCACCGCGGCCATGGCCACAATCAGCACCACGTTGTTGGCAAGCAGCATTGACTCGCGTGAAACGAGCGCAAAGCCACTGCCCGAACCGAGCGCGGGCGCGCGCCAGGCATAAAGGAGGAGCGACCCACCGATCACCAGCGCAAGGAACACCAGGATGAAGACGCCGCGGGCGGGGTCGGTGGCAAACGCATGCACCGAGGTCAGCACCCCTGAGCGGACCAGGAAAGTGCCGAGCAGACTGAGACTGAAACCAAGGATGGCCAGCAGAACGGTCCAGCTGCGAAAGGCGCCCCGCTTCTCTGTGACCGCGAGTGAATGGATCAGAGCGGTGGCGACCAGCCAGGGCATGAATGAGGCGTTTTCAACCGGATCCCAGAACCACCAGCCTCCCCAGCCGAGTTCGTAGTAGGCCCAGAACGAACCGAGCGCGATACCCAAGGTGAGGAAAGCCCACGCCACCGTGGTCCAGGGCCGGGCCCAGCGCGCCCAGGCCGCATCGAAGCGCCCACCGATCAGGCCGGCGACCGCGAAGGCGAACGCCACCGACAGCCCGACATAGCCCATGTAAAGGAGGGGCGGGTGAAACACCATGCCCGGGTCCTGAAGAAGCGGATTCAGGTCGCGGCCATCGGCGGGCGGCGGGATCATCCGTTCGAAGGGATTGGAGGTGAACAGCAGAAACAGGAGAAATCCGGTGGTGATCGCGCCCATCACCGACAGGATCCTGACCCGAAGCACGGCCGGTAAGGATGCAGAAAATGCCGCAACCGCTGCCGTCCAGCCAGCAAGCATCAGCACCCAGAGCAGCATGGAGCCTTCATGAGAGCCCCAGGTGGCGGCGACCCGGTAGGCCACTGGAAGCGAGAGGTTCGAATGCGTGGCCACCAGCGAGACAGTGAAGTCGTTGCCGAGAAAGAGCATGCCCAGACAGATGAAAGCAAGCAGCACAAGGCCAAACAGCACCATTGCGATCGGCCGCGCGGTGTCGGTGAAAGCACGCGCCGTGGGGCCAGCCGGCAGGAAGCTGCCTGTCATGGGCAGGATGGCCAGTACCAGCGAGAGCGCGAGCGCGAGCGTGAGCGCGAAATGTCCGACTTCAGCAATCATGGTTGAGTGGGCTTCTGCTTGAACTGTTCGGGTGCGCCCACCGGATGCCCAGCCCGCTTCAGGGCCTCCGCGGCTTCGGGTGGCATGTAGTTTTCGTCGTGTTTGGCCAGCACCTCGCGCGCGAGGAAACTGCCGTCGGACTGGATGAGTCCCTGGGCGACTACGCCTCGCCCTTCCTTGAAAAGGTCGGGAAGAATGCCGGTATAGCTCACGTTGATTGTCTGAACATTGTCGGTCACCGTGAAGCGCACCGTGGTGCCGTCGCGCTGGACGCTGCCCTCGCCCACCAGTCCGCCGATCCGGAACACGCGGCCGCTGGGCGCTTTCCCCTGCGCCACTTCGCTTGGCGTGAAGAAAAACACCAGGTTGCTGCGAAAAGCATTGAGCACCAGCGCGGTGGCAACCGACAGCCCGAGCAGCCCGGCGAGAATCCAGGCGAGGCGGCGATGACGGGGCTTCATGGCTGTCTGGCGTCGGCGCGCATGGCGCGTGCCCGGTCGGAGGCGCTTCGCCGCGAGCGGCGCAGAACCATGATTTCAATGACCAGCGCGAGCGCCAGCATGCCGTAGGAGCTCCAGATGAAGAAGCCGTGTCCGCCCATGGATAGCCACTCGCTCATGACCGACGCTCGGCGTGTGCAGTGCCCGGTTGCCCCGATACGGACCGATCGATGATTTGGCCGACCCAGTCGCTCAGGGCCTCGCGCTCGAGGATGATGGTGCGTACCCGGTGAAAGGCTGTGGCGATGGCATAGGCCCAGGCAGAGAAGGTCATGAGCAACATGGCGGTGAGCATGGTCTGCGCCATTTTGGGGGCTGCGCTCATTGAAATGGTGGCGCCCTGATGGAGCGTGTTCCACCAGCGCACCGAAAAATAGATGATCGGAACATTGACCACGCCGACCAGTGCAAGCAGCGCGCAGGCGCGGTCTGCGCGGCGCGGATCATC
>JALREG010000260.1 GCA_023253905.1 Burkholderiaceae bacterium | reverse complement strand
CACCGCGGCCCATCAGGAGTGCGTTATAGCTCGAGCCATCCAGGGGGCTGGTGATATAGCCCAGATGGTTGATTCGCAACCCGCTCACGTCGATGCGATCACTGTAGGCAGAGTCGCCGATCAGGGTGACATTCCTCAGCGTATCGGCGCCCGCGGCCTGGCCTGAGGCCGCGCCGTAATTCACCGTCCAGGTATTCGCAGAGGTGGTGACGGTGACCGGGCTTGCCGACCAGTGATAACCAACCTGGACGCCATCGCTCCAGGCCTGCTGGGGTCCCGCTGGCAACAGGTCGACCAGATCGGAGCCGCCTCGCAGATAGAGGTAGAGCGAGCTTCCGCCCACCGCCGCATCACTGGCCGAACTGCTGACGCGGCCGGTGATGGTATCGGCGTTGGTGGTGCCCTGGATCTCCTCGATGCCGCTGTAGCGGTCCGTGCCAGTTTCACCGGCGACCACGACCGTTCGCTGGGCGAGGTCGATAGTGAGCGCGCCGGACCCGGTGTAATCGATCCGGTCATAGTCGCCAGCCGTGCTGAGGCCGGGATATCGCCGCTGCTCTCCGCCATCGATGGAATCGGAGCCCGCGCCGGGATAAAAGCGATCGTCGCCCAGCGACCCGACCAGGGTGTCGTTGCCCGTCCCACCCGATAGCGAATCGGCGCCCGACAGACCTGAAAGCGAATCGTCGCCGCCGTAGCCGGCAATTGAGTCCGCGATGTTCTCGGAACCCATCAACGTATCGGGACCATCGGTACCACCGATGAACTGATAACTGACGGTGGGTGCGAGCCCGCCAGCCGATGCGGCAGGTAGCGCCAGTCGCAGCACAGTGATCGTGCTGGCCGTGGCGCTGCCCGGGGCAGTGACGGCAGCGTCGACGCTGATGGTCTCGACTCCCCGAATCGTATCGGTGTTCTGCAGCGGGGCATCGGTGGTGGCGAGCGAGGGCGCGCGCAGATCGGTCACCTGAAACGCATCCGAGCTTTGGGCGATCGTCAACAAGTCGAGTGTTCCAGCCTTGACTCGCCAGGCCCCGGCGCCGTCGGCCGCAAAGGTCACCCGGTCGCTCACTGCGCCGACTCGATACGCTGCGCTGTCGATGCCCGCGCCACCTTGAATCGTGTCGTTCCCGGCCCCACCCGTCAGCCCGTCATTGGACGACCCGCCCGTGAGCAGATCGTGTCCACCCTCGCCGAATACATAGCTGCCCACGGCATCGGAGAGCTGGATGACATCGTCGAATGCGCTTCCGTGTGCGCCCTCGATGGAGATCAGCGTATCGCTACCAATGCCAGGGCCTGTCGCCGTGCCAGTCGCCAGATTGATACTCACCGCGGAACTGGCGTCCTGATACATCACGGTATCAATGCTGTCCCGACCGTCGGCCAGATCATTGCCGGCAGTGAGCCGAAACCAGTTGCGCTTCGCATTGCCCCGCAGCTGATCGCCAAATGCCGAGTCGTTCAGATGCTCGATATCGGTGAGAAAGTCATTGCCGGCACCGCCGGTGACCGCACCGGTCTGCAGATCAACCATCACCCCGGACGACGCGGCGCGGTAGTCGGCGGTATCGCCCCAGGTTCCGTCGGCACCACCGTCGAGACGGTCATCTCCTGCGGCGCCGATCAGCACGTCCGAACCGCTAAACCCCTGTATCAGATCGGCCTGGGCAGTGCCGTTCAGCGTGTCGCCGCCCGACGTACCCTCGATTCGCGAGTTCGCCGGCACCGTCAACGCGGCGCTGGTGACGGCTTCGGTAAAGCCTTCAGTGTCCGTGTAAGTCGCTCGCGCCGCGACCGACTGGCCCAGATGCATGGCAGACACCACCAGCGTCGGGCCGGTCGATCCTGCGATGACTGCGCCATTCATCAGCCATTGGTAGGCGATCGTTCCCAATCCGTCTGGATCGACGAGCGAATGCGAGGCGGTCAGAACCTGCCCTTGAACAGGCGACCCGGCGAGGGTCACCGACCCGGTAGGCGGACTGTTCGTGACGCGGTAGACCGCAAGCGACAGCCCGCCCGCGTTATCGGCGGCTTGATCATCGGGAAGCCGAATCTGGAGCGCATCGGCCTCGGTGAGGGCAAAGCGTGTCGGTGATAGTGCGGCAGCCGCCACCGAGGCGGCCGACAGGGACGAAAAATCCCGCCCGCCCGATGCGTTACCCGTAGAGGGCTTGATCCAGGTTGCCTGGACCGTACGCGCCGAAAGTTCGTAGTCGACGCTCCATGGCAATGCCGAGCCTGCAAGCCGCTGCCATCCGGAGTACTGGGCGCCCTGTTGGCCAGCGCTCAGATAATCGATCTGGTAACGACCGGGCGTGAGCGGGAGCGTGAAGGTCGGTACCTGCGCGCCACCGGCCGGCATCGCCTGCGAGGCACTCAGATTGATCTGGCTGACAAGTTCCCGAACGCTCATCGCTCACCCCGAAGAAAGCACCGGGGCGAGACGATACTTGGATACGTTAAAAGCGCCTGAATACCCGAGCCTGTCTCTCAGGTCCGCAGTGTTTCAGGGCGTGTCGATCAGGGCGAAGCCGTTGCTGCCACCCACTCCCGCAGATAGCCGACATTGGCTGTGACTGCCGCCTCGCCGACCGCCGCAAGCGTGCCCTGCTGCGGGTTGGCGGGGAGCGTGGCGCGATACACCGTCCCAGGCTTTCCGACTTCAGACAACTCGACCTGGCTGCGGCGAAGCCCGGCGTGAGCATCGCCAAGCGTGAGGCCAACCTGAAGTCGCAAAACACCCGTGCCACTGGCGGCAACCACTTCGAATCCACCCCGCTCCAACGCCTGCACGACGCCAGGAATGAGCGCCTTGTGTACCGTGTGCGGTGCAGGGTTGACGGGGCTCCGCCCGCGACGCAGTCACGACTGGCCGCGTTCGTGATTGAAGGCGAGCGTGTCAGCTTTGCCGACAGCCTGTGGCGCGCGACACTGGGTGCGCTGCTGTTGCAGGCGGTTTTCTGATTCACGCAACGCTGGGAGGTTTCATGTTGATATCCGCCCGTTGGTCAGGTCAGTTGGGTATCGCGCTTCTTGTTGTTTCAACATGCAACGCCTTCGCTCAAGTGTCGACTGCCACACAGCGGTTCGTAGGGGCTGACATCGCGAATCCGGTTCTCGCGGTGGAACTCGATGCCGCGCCCGATCGGCGGATTCAGAGTCTGTCCCGCCCGGTTGATGCGGGGCTTCCGAGTTCGGCTGGTGGCGGCGTGCCCGGAGGCTATGGCGCGCGCATGGAAGCGCAGGTGTCGCCTCCGACCTTCACCGGGATAGGCGGCGCCGCGGGATCCATCGGGGCAATCCCTCGCCCGTCGGAATCGGGTTCGGGTGGTCTGGGCAGATAGGCGACCGCACGGTTCCACGGCGTGCCGCCTGACCCATGAACATGGCATCGGGCTTACCATTCGACCTCCCCGGTGCCATGGCAGCGGCAGTCGGGGTGTCTCACGTCCTGAAGGAGCCCTGTTCATGCCCGACGCCCCCATTCCGGCGCAGATCGAACCCACCCGGTCGCGCGCCGCATCGGTAACGCTCGAATCGCCCGTCAGGCGCTCGCTGCTCGGCGCAGCCGGCGGCCTCGCCACGGGAATCGCTTGGCCGGGCATTGCATCAGCCACCGCGACCACGCTGCTTTCCGAGCTCGCAAGCGGACTGCGCCCGGTGCTGCCTGCCGGTACGCTGGTCGATCAGAGCACTCGTGTGAGCGCAGCCCGGCTCGATCAACTGGTCGCTCGAAATTACCCGGACTTCAATGTGCCGGCGGTTCTGCCGCCATTCGACCCCGCCCGATCGGGTGCGCGCTACGACGTGGCGTTGCACCGCCTGGTGGCGCCCTTCGTGATCCCGGAAACCGGCGAGTCGGTCACCGTGAGCGGCTTGCTTGCGTTACCGGTCGGCGCAGCCGGACCGCTTCCCGTTGTGTCCTGGCAGCACGGCACCGTGCTCACCTTCGATGGCGTTCCCTCGAACATGGTGAAGCTCGCCGATCCCGCCTATGTGATGTCCTACCCCACCGATTCATCCGAAACCCTGTTCAACGTGCATCGGTTTGCCGGCCAGGGCTATGCCGTGATCGCAGCCGATTACGTGGGCAAGGGCCCATTCAGGAACGGCCGCAGCGAGGCCTATGCGGTCAAGGATGTCACGGTCGGTACCTGCCTGCGCATTCTGGAGGCTGGCTTTTCGACGCTCCGTTCAATGGGAATCCAGACAGGCCCGCTCTTTCTCAACGGATGGTCGCAGGGCGGGCTCAACTCGCAATGGCTCGCCCAGGCACTGCGCCGCCGCAAGATTGCGGTCGCGGCAACCAGCGTATCGAGTCCCTTCAATGAACTGACCGAGACCATGCGCTTCTGGAGCGGCGCGCAGACCTATCCCATCCCGGAAGGAACCGCGAGCTTTCCCGCCGCGCCCAACTGGCTCTCGCTTTGCATGATCGTGCTGCTGGGAAGTTACGAACTCAACTATGGGCTCAAGGGCCTGATGCAACACGCCGTCGCGCCCCAGTTTCGGGACTTTGCTGCAAATTTCTGGCG
>JALREG010000256.1 GCA_023253905.1 Burkholderiaceae bacterium | reverse complement strand
CCTCAGATTCCTGGGCCATGTCCATCGGCTCGGTCATCGCCGGCGAACCGGGCACACCGAACCAGAGCGACGACTCCCCCGAGCCCCGTCCCATCGACACGCTGTCGTCGTTCTCGCAGCGGGGCCCGCTCACCGTGGCGGTGGCGCCCGGCGACAAGATCGGTGCAGCCTGGCTCGACAACGGCCACGCCTACATCCAGGGCACCAGCATGGCCACTCCCGAGGTCTCGGGCACGGTCTTGCTGATGCAGCAGATGGCTGATCAATACCTCGGCCGTCGCCTCACCTGGGAGGAAGTCAAGGCGGTGCTGCAGAAAACCGGTGATCCGGTGGTGGACACCGAAGCCAACATGCAGGACGGCAATCTTGGTAACACCGGGCTCACCTACAAGCGCATCAACCTGCTCAGCATCGAGGCCGAAATCAAGGGCATGCTCAAGTCGCCCGACGCCTCCTCGGTCACCCTCTCTTCGGGCGAAACCGAAACCCTCAACCTCGGGTTTGGCCGATCAGGGACCACCGTCGGCACGCCGGGGGCGAACACCATTTATGGCTCGGCGGGCGATGAACGCGTCGACGCAGGCGCCGGCGATGACGAGGTGCGTCTGGGTAACGGCGAGGATCAGGCCGAGGGTGGCGCAGGGGATGACGAGATCAGTGCCGGCGACGGCAGCGACTCCCTGGACGGTGGGCAGGGGAACGACACCCTGCTGGTCGAAGGCGATGACAACTCACTCACCGGCGGCGAGGGCGATGACCGGTTCATCTTTGACAACCCATCCGGCAAGAACCAGATCACCGATTTCAGCGCAGGTGACACACTGATCATCCGCGTCGGTGCTGATACCGCAAACACCGATCCTCAACCTCTCATCATCGAATCAATCGAACCCGGTACGGGTGAGAGCCTTGCCCGCGGGGCGGCGCAAGTGGCTTATGTCGAGGGGGAACTGCAACTTGCTATCGGGCTCGACAGCACGCCCGGCGCCGACGCGACATTCATCTTTGACGGCGCTCCGGCCAACGCCCAACTCGTCTCGGGCCAAGGCGGTGGCATCACGATTCTCGGCGCTACGGTCACCGAGGAGAACGACAGCGTCGATCTCACCCGCCCAGCCATTGAGTTTGGCACCGAAACCGGCGGCGATGCCCGAGCCGGAGGCGACCGCGATTTTTATCGCCTGCAGATCGAGAATTCGGGACTGGTCGAAATCGATCTGGTTCGCGGCCTGCAGGCCGCTGGCATCCTTGAAATCACGCTCACTGATGCAACCGGAACCCCGCTCGATTCGGGCTACCAGATCGAAGCCGACGAGTCGTTACTGTTCTTCGTGGAAGCGGCGGGTGACTATTTCCTTCGGATCGGGGGCGAGGGAGATGCGCCCGGCGGAGCCTATCGCTTTACCCCGAGCTTCTTTGCCCTGAGCGCGCCGGGCAATGAGCAGGAACCCAACGACCTGTACGCCGATCCGCTCGACAGTTCGCCAGGCGCCTCCATGCAGGGTGCGATTTCAAAGGCTGACGATGAAGACTGGTTCTTTATCAACACCGACGCGCCCGCGAAGATTGTTTTCGACGTCACACTGAGCAGTGCGCCCGCGTCGGGCGTGTCGCCTCTTTATCTGACGATTCAAAGCGATACGGGCGAGGTGCTGGCAAGTCGTGATGTCACGGCGACCACCACTGGGATCGAAGTGGAACTCGCCTACCCTGGAGCGGTGTTCCTCGCAGTGAGCAAAGGCGAGGCCAACTTCAGCACGCCAATCAGTTACTCCATCGCCACCCAGGTTACGCAGTCGCTGGTGATACCGGCCGATCCGTCAGCGCCAGGCGACGCGCCCCAGCCTCTGCCGCGCGACGGTCAGGTGTCCGGAAGTGCTACGCCGGGCTCACAAAGCGCATTCACCTTCGAACTTGGCGCCAGCGAATCCAGCGGCCTTCGCCTGGACTTCGATGCCCAGATCGAAGATGCCGAAATGAGTCTCTGGCATCTGCAGCTGCGCCGTGGCGACACCGTTGTTGAAGACATCCAGACCGGCGCCGATGTGAGCATCGCGCTCGCGCCGTTTGGCGCGGGCAACTACACGCTTACGATTGCGCCAGGGCCCGAGGCAGACGCGCCTGCACAGTATTTCCTGAAGCTCGATGTGCCGCCCACGGGCTTTACCGGCGCAACCGCCACATGGACGGGTTCTGGCGCAGCCGACCGCTTTCCCGCCGCTCAGTCAGCCAACGCTGGCGCGGATCGGCTCGATGGCGCGGGCGGCGATGACCAGCTCGATGGCGGGGCCGGCAAAGACACAGCCATCTTCAAGGTGGCAACCTCATCGCTCTCCATTCAGTCGATCGCCGGCCTCACCGCGGTGAGCGGTGACTATGACGCAGGCCCCTACGCATTCACCAGCGCCCGGCTCTGGAACGTCGAGACAATCGAAACGCTGGACGGTCCCATCGACCTGCCGCCTTCGGCGTCCATCAAGCCGCTGATCGGGCACGAAGCGCGCGACATCCCCAGCGAAAGCCTCAAAGGCGGGCCCGACAACGACGTGATCGACGCCAAGGGGGGATTCGACGTGGTCGACGGCGGCGCCGGGAGCGACACGCTGGTCTTTTTCAGTAAGCGAACAGCGTTTTCCGTCGACACACTGGCTGGCATCACCCTCATCAGAGACTCGGCTGAGGCCGCCGAACTTGAAGCCAACCCTTATCACAATAGCTATGTCATCGCCACGGGCGTCGAACAGCTTGCGTTCCTGCCTGATACCCGGGACAGCCGCAGCGATGAGGTCACTCTGCCTCAGGCACCTGCGGGAAGCGTCATCCGTCTGGGCACACCCACTAGCGATTGGCTGAGTGGCGATGCACAAGACGAAACGTTTTTTACCCATACCGGGAACGACAGCATCGACGGCGGCGCGGGCCAAGACACGCTGGTGCTGTTCGCCGGCAAGGCCGCCTATGAAGTCACCAGCCAAGGCGCCTGGGTGACCGTACGCCCGAAAGATGCGGGGGGATCTCAAACCGACGAAATTCGGATGCGCCAGGTTGAACGCATTCTCTTTGCAGACGGCGAGCAGGCAATCGACCAGGCTCGCGCCGTGTCGATGCAGCTGCCCGATACGG
>JALREG010000424.1 GCA_023253905.1 Burkholderiaceae bacterium | reverse complement strand
CCATCCTCAGGCACTTATTATTTGTCCCACCCGCGAGCTTTGTTTGCAGATTACATCTGACATTAAAAAATTCCAGGGAATTACCGGGCAGGTGCTGGTAACACCTGTTTATGGAGGAGCATCTATCGGCGCACAGGTATGCGCCATATTCAACCGCCCAGGGCTGCGACCAGGCGAACATCGAAGTAACGATCACTTCGGCGATCAACATGATGGCGAGCAATGCGCAGCACGCCGCTGCAAACACGCCTCCCGCCAGATTGAGGACGTCAATCAGGCGGCAGACTGCCCGCACTGACCGAACCACCGCGGAAGGCATGCTGACCACGGCGGTCGGCTGAGTGCGCGCGGATCGGTTGGCTTACTTGCGGCCCGTGGCGCCCAGGTAGGCATCGAGCACTTTGGCCGCCTCGGCGCCATTGCGCTTGCCGAAGTCATCCCACATGGGGCGGGTGACAGCACGCATGCGCTCGACCATCTGCGCGGGCGGCGCTTCGACCGTCATGCCGTTGTCGGTGAGCTGCTTCATGCGGGTGGTGTGCTCGGCCATGCTCACCTTCCAGAACTCGGGCTCCATCTCGGCTGCGAGTTTCTCGATGGCGGCGCGATCGGCCGGCGAGAGCTTGTCCCAGGTGCGCGCGCCGATCACCATCAGGTTAGACGCCCAAAGATGATTGGTGGTGTAGGTGTGTTTCAGGAATTCCCAGTATTTCTGAGATACCGCAGTGGTACCCGAGGTCATGACCGCATCCAGCCGGCCCGAGGCGAGCGCAGGAACAATGTCGGGGTTGTTCATCTGCTGGGGCACCATGCCGAGCTTGGTCACCATTTCAGCGGTTACGCGGTCGTAGGTGCGCATACGCACGCCTTTCAGGTCGTCAATGCCACGCACCTGCTTCTTCAGGAAAAAATTCTGGCTGGGCCAGGGCACCACATACAGCACCTTGTTGCCACGCTTGGCGAGTTCAGCCACCCACTGCGGCCGCACGAAGCCGTGCATGGTGCGCAACTGCTCGTAGTTGTCGACGAGGAAGGGCAGGCTCTCGATACCGAGAAGCGGAACATCGCCCACATTCTGAAAACCGGCGAACTCGGCCATTGCAACGGTGCCATCTTCGACGGCGCGCACCGTTTCGTTGGCCTTGATGCCAAGCGAGCCGCCCGCATGCACCGTCATGGAAATCCGGCCATTGGTGACCTCGGCCACCCGCTTAGCAAAATTCTGCGCATTGACGGTGTGGAACTCGGTGGGCCCCCAAGGCATGGAAACATCGAGCTTGGTTTGGGCGGCGGCAAAGCCCGCGGCAGTGAACGCGGCCAGAGCGGCAGCGAGTCGGGTGGCGAGTCGCATGGGGAATGTCTCCGTGTTGAATAATTTTCTGACCATAGCAGAGCCAGTCAACGGCGGTCAATGCACATGTGCAATTTGTCCGGACATAAATGACGAAGGCGGGAGAGCACTCAGCCGCGGCGTGCACCCAGGTCACCAGGGCCGGCCCGGCGGATCGTCATGGCGTAACCAAACCGCTCCGCCGGATGAAGACTGTCGGACACCTCCAGAAGGCTCCCGTCACCGGCATGATAAGACCGAACAATGCGGAGTGCGGGGCCGCCGGCGCGGGCAAGCAGTACCGTCGCATCATCGCGCGAGAGCGCACAGGCACTGATCTGCTGTTCCACCCTCGCCACCCTGACCCCGAACCGCGCCTCGATTTGCCGGTAAACCGGGACCGCCTGAGAGGCAATACGGCGCGCGAGGGGCGCAAAGGCCGGGCTGAGATAGACCCGCGTGACACACACCGGATGGGGATTACCCGGCAGGTGACGGATGAGCCGCGCAAAAACCCATGCTTCACCCGCGGGAATCGGCGGCGGATCGGCCTGCCCGGGCTCATGGGTGGCCCAGCCACGTTCGAGCAGGCGCAGGCGCGTGCCGGCGGCATACTGCAGAAGGTCGTCAATGGAATCGAGCGCCTGCAGGTAGGGCTCGCGCTGAATCGATGAAATCACCACCGTGCCCGCGCGAGGTCGGCGACTCACCATTCCACCCTCGGCCAGCAGCCGCAGCGCCTCGCGAATGGTGAAGCGGCTGCTGTCGAACTGCTCGCAGAGTTCGTGTTCGGTGGGGAGTAGCGACCCCACCCGGTAACGGCCGGAGGCGATGGCAGCGATCAGCTGATTGGCGATACGGGCATAGCGGGGCTCGTCGGCTGCGATCGTGGGGGTTGCCCGCGGACCCGAGCGGCGCACGCCGGCGCTGCGCTCACGCGCATCCGGGGGCGGCGGTCCGCGCCGGCGCGGACGGGACGATGCAGGTTGGTCAGGCAAGATCGGTCACCATGCGGTGCAGCGTGGGATGGCGCGAGTCAACTGACACCACAATCCCGGGCCGCGTCTCGTTGACAGTATGCATGAATCGCTCTAGATTTGTCCGGACATATTGACACCCGAGCGAGATCACGTGACTGCCAGACGAAGCCTTCTTTTTGCCCCCGCCTCGCGCGCCGAACTGCTTGAGAAAGCGGCTCGTGCCGGGGCCGATATCGTGTGCGCCGATCTGGAGGACGCCGTCGGCCCGGCCGATAAAGACGCCGCTCGCGAAACCGGTATTGCGTTCATGAGCTCGTCGCCTGCGGCGGGCGAACGGGCGCTGCGCATCAATTCCCTGCGAACCGGTACAGGTCTGAAAGACATTCTGGCGCTTCAGGCGGCGAGCGCTCCATCAGGCATCATCTGCCTGCCCAAGGTGGAAAGCGCCGACGAGGTGCGCTGGGCCGATGAACTGCTGGGCGCTCACCCGGGGCTATCGCTCTGCGCCTTCATCGAAACCCCGCGCGGTCTCGAGGTGGCGGCCGAGATCGCCGCCGCCAGCCCGCGGCTTGCGTTTCTGGTGTTCGGGGCGGTTGATTTCTGTGCCGAACTGGGGGTGCCGCTCTCAGATGAGGCGCTGGGCTGGGCGCGTGGCCGCCTCGCGTCGGCCGCACACCGTGCGGGCGTCGGTCTCCTCGATGCGCCCTGCGTGGAGTTCCGTGATCTGGCCGAGGTGGCTCGCCAGAGCCGGGTGGCACGCGCCCTCGGCTTCACCGGCAAAACAGCGATCCATCCGTCCAACATTGCGATCGTTCACGAAGCCTTCGCACCCAGCGCCGCGGAAATCGAGCAGGCCCGCGGCATCATCGCGGCGTTCGAAGCCTCGGGCGGGGCGGTGGCCACCTGGCAGGGCAAGCTGGTTGAACTGCCCGTGGTCAAGCGGATGCAGCGCATTCTCGCTCTGGTCGATACAACCGGCGCAGCCCGCTGAGCGCCGCCCCCGACCCGACACGCCCATTCTTTTTCACTTTTCTCGGAGATCTCCATGGCCGGAACCGTTAAGAAAGTCGGTGAAAACCGCTACCGCGAATCCTTCGGACGCTATTTCGAAGACTTCAACATCGGCGACATCTACGAGCATCGCCCTGGCCGCACCATCAGCGAAACCGATAACACCTGGTTCACGCTGCTCACCATGAACACGCACCCCATGCACTTCGATGCCGAATACGCCAAGCACAGCGAGTTCGGCCGCTGCATCGTGTGCTCGCCGCTCACCGTGGCGCTGATCGTGGGCATGAGCGTAACCGACGTGAGCCAGAAGGCCATCGCCAACCTGGGCTGGAAGGAAATCCGGCTGCCGCATCCGCTGTTCGCGGGCGACACCCTCACCGCCGAGTCTGAAGTGCTCGACAAGCGCGAAAGCAAATCCCGCCCGAACGCTGGATTGGTTACCGTCAAGAGCCGCGGTTTCAACCAGAACGGCAAACTCGTCTGCGAGTTCGACCGCACCATTCTGGTGGCCAAGCGCGGTTTCGAAAACGAAGAAAAAGCCAACTACTGATTCACCGAACTTTCTGCAGCAGGAGCCCCCAATGTCCAACGCCCCCCACGACAGCACTTCGCACGAACAGGAATCCGAAATTCTCGATGCCATTGAAAAATGGCTGGAGCGCGACGTGCGGCCCCATGTGCTGCGACTGGAACATGCCGACGAGTATCCGTTCGAGTGGGTCGAGCAGATGAAAGAGATGGGTCTGTTCGGGGCAACCATCTCGACTGAATACGGCGGATTGGGTCTCCCGGCGGGCACCTACGCCCGGATCGTGGAAAAAATTGCCGAAACCTGGATGTCGCTGAGCGGAATCTTCAACAGCCACCTGATCATGGCGGCGTGTGTGGAACGCATGGGCACACCCGAGCAGAAGCAAACCTGGCTGCCCAAATTCGCCACCGGCGAGATCCGTGGCGGCGTTCGCCGCTGCACCGACTGCGTCGCCGATCGCATCCCAAATGCCCATTGGGTGATGATGGAGCCCAGGCGGTCCGAGGTCAATGGCCCACGTCGAGCAGACCGATGACAACTGCGCCACGCAATGGCCAGCGGCCGTTCCCGCGGACCGCTGTGTCCCAGCCGGTGGGTCACACGTCGATGCGGTAACGCACCACCAACGGGT
>JALREG010000212.1 GCA_023253905.1 Burkholderiaceae bacterium | reverse complement strand
GGTGCCCTATGTGGCGGGCGCAATGGGTGACATGATCGCCCGTCGCCTCACCGAAGGCCTGCGACAGGAGCTCGGCCAGCCGGTACTGGTGGAAAACCGCCCGGGCGCCGGTGGCAACATCGGTACGCGGGCGGTCGAGCAGGCCAGCCCCGATGGCTACACCCTGCTGGTTGCGGCCACCAATAACTTCACCATCAACCAGTTTCTGTACAAGGACCTGGGGTTTGATCCCTTGCAGCGCCTCGAGCCAGTCACCGTACTGGTTGATGTGCCCTCAGTGATCTTTGTTCCGGCGGGGCTGCCGGTCAATGCGTTTACGGATTTCGTAGCCTGGGCACGTGCGAACCCCGGTAAGGTGAACTACGGCTCGCCCGGTAGCGGCACCACTCCCCACCTGTCGGCGGAGGCGATCAACCAGGCGTTTTCGCTTGGCATGACGCATGTACCCTACAAGGGCGCCTCGCAGGCGGTGACCGCACTGATGGCGGGTGAGGTGCAGTTCTACCTGGTGGGCGCAGGCGTGGGGCTACCGCATGTCCGAAGCGGGAAGCTCCGCGCGCTGGCAGTCGCCTCGCGCGTGCCCCTGTCAGTTCTACCCGACACCCCCAGCTTCGAGAAGGCGGGGATCACGGGCGTAGACGCAAGCAACTGGTGGGGGCTTGCGGCGCCGGCCGGCACGCCGCCAGCGCTGATCGACCGGCTTCAGCGCGTGTTTTGCAAGGTGCTCGCCGAGCCTGGCAACGAGCAGGCCCTCGCCCAGCTCGGGGTGATGCCGGTCTGTAACGCACCCGCACAGATGCGGGCCCAGGTGGCCCGGGAGGCCGATAGCTGGCGCCGCGCGCTTCCAGCACTGAAGATCCAGATTGACTGAGCCGTTTGTCCGAAATGTGTCGTGAAACTCAATAATTGATGCGTGATGGACTTGTTGGCGAGGGCCAACCTGAGAGAAAATATCAAGGTTGTCCGCCGTAAACCGAGCATTCCGGGGAGCTCTTCCGATGAAAAAGTGGCTGGTCGCAATGAGTCTTGTATCGCTCAGCTCCCTGGCCCACGCTGAAGGCGGTGTTTTTCTCGGCCTCTCCATGCAGCTCGGCGGCAACATCAGCGCCCGTGACATCGGTGTCACGGCCAAGGTGGTTTCCAGTAACCGCGAAGACCGTGCGGTGCTGGGCGGCGGCATCAATGTCTATCCTTTTGGGTCAGGTCCCACACGCGTCGGCATCGACGTGGGCGCGGGCTATCAGGGCTCGCGGTTTGGTGCCATGGTGGGCTACGACCTGCTCCTCGGCCGGCCCACGCTCAATGCCGGCTACGTGAACACCACCAACCGCTAATTCGCCCGCCGCTCAGAAGTCAAATTCCCTGACCAGCACCGCTGCAGCCCGTTTCAGGTAACGCCAGGCGGGGGGATCAGCCCTGACATGGAGGCTCAGTTGGCCTCGCCAGCTTTGGGGCGTAAGACGGGCAAGCACTTCTGGTTCTTCGATTGGCTGACGCCCGCTTTGTCCCGTTTCGTTATTTCGCTGCCGTTGTCGCGTGGTTTCTTGCTGTCGCCGCGTAGTTCAGACAGTCTGTTGCGCGTGACTCGACCCCTTCCGTCGCCGAGACACCACGCGACGCTCGCCGGGTGGCCGGAATCCCCCGCCGCCTACACGGACCACGATGCTGTCTTGCGCCGATAACGAACTGCTCACACGAACCGGTCCCGATACGCCGATGGGTCGCTACTTCCGGCGCTACTGGCAACCGGTGGCGCTCTCACGCGAGCTACCGGAGCCCGACTGCGCGCCCCTCCGCGTGATGGTGATGGGCGAATCGCTGCTCGCTTTTCGTGACAGCACAGGCGCCGTGGGGCTCATCGACCCGCGCTGCCCACATCGCGGCGCCGATCTCTATTACGGCCGAAACGAAAACGCCTCGATCCGCTGCGTGTATCACGGCTGGCGCTTTGACCGCCTGGGCCGCGCGCTCGAACTCCCGAATGTTCCTCCGGAGTCTCACTACCACCGGACGATTCGCATCGCAGCCTGGCCGGTCAGGGAAGCAGGCGACATCGTCTGGGCGTATCTCGGGCCGCCCGAACATGAACCCCCGCAGCTGCCGCAACTTGATTTCACCTGCCTGCCGCCCGAACACTGCTTCGTCACCAAAAAGCTCCAGCAATGCAACTGGGCGCAGTCGATCGAGGGTGCAATCGACACCTCACACTTCTCTTTCCTTCACATGCCAGCGCCGGGCGTTCCGTCCAACCGCAACGACGACGCGCCCGCCGATGAAAAGCGTCTACGCTGGATTCGTGAAGATCCGCTCCCCCATTTCTCGTTCGTCGATCATCCGGTGGGATTCGTCGTGGGCGGCTCTCGACAGGCCGATCAGGGTGAGCGCTATTGGCGAATTGCCCAGTTCGCCCTGCCCGCGCACAGCACCACGCCATCAACGCTACCCGGCGAAACCGCCTTTGGCTACACCTGGGTGCCGATCGACGATCACCAGTGCTGGATCTACACCTATGCCTGGAATCCCGATCGACCGATCACGGCCGAGGAGCGAGCGAAATTCGCCCGCGGGCACGGCGTGATTGCAGAAGTCGA
The DNA here is from genome assembly GCA_023253905.1 of Burkholderiaceae bacterium. The sequence goes on along the minus strand of JALREG010000212.1, from coordinate 213 downwards.
TGAGCGGTTCGTGCCGCTTCGCCGCCGCGAAAATGAGTACCTCATCGATCGCCGCGCACAGCGCGAATCTACTTTCACCGGGGTGCGCGGGGTGGCTGAACAGGATGCGATGGTGCACGACAGCCAGGGACGGATCGCAGACCGCAGCCGCGACCACCTGTCGCCCACCGACGCAGCGATCGCGCGCTTTCGGCGGCTGCTGCTAAGCGAAGC
>JALREG010000135.1 GCA_023253905.1 Burkholderiaceae bacterium | reverse complement strand
CTGAAGCCGATCAGACCGTCGCGCCCGCGTTCGGGTCCCGGGGATCGCCGTCCTTGCGCGTGGGCGCCTTGATCAGGTCTTCGCGCTTGATACCCAGCCACATGGCGATGGCCGCCGCCACGAACACCGATGAATAGATGCCAAACAGAATGCCGATGGTGAGTGCGAGCGCGAAATAGTGGAGTGTGGGTCCGCCGAAAATCAGCATGGACAGCACCATGATCTGCGTGGAGCCGTGCGTGATGATGGTGCGCGAGATGGTGGACGTGATCGCGTTGTCGATGACCTCGGTCGTGCTCGCCTTTCGCATCTTGCGGAAGTTCTCTCGGATCCGGTCGAAGATCACGACCGATTCATTGACCGAGTAGCCCAGCACGGCCAGCACGGCAGCGAGCACCGAAAGCGAAAATTCCCACTGAAAAGCTGCGAAAAATCCAAGAATGATGATGACGTCGTGCAGGTTCGCAACGATGGCCGCCACCGAAAACTTCCATTCGAATCGGAAGGCAAGATAAATCATGATGCCCACCACCACCAGGAGCAGTGCGAGGGCGCCGTCGGTGAAGAGCTCCTTGCCGACCTGCGGGCCGACGAACTCGACCCGGCGCAGTTCAACGCCGGCATCGGCCGCCCTGAGCGCTGCCATCACCTGATCGCTCTGGCGTGCGGCGGCGGCGCCCGAACCGTCCTTCAGGGGCAGGCGGATCATCACGTCGCGTGAGGTGCCGAAGTTCTGTACTTGCGCGTCAGCGTAGCCAAGTTCGGTGACTTTGGTTCGAATCGTTTCGAGCTCGGCAGCCTTGGGATAGGCAACCTCCATCACGGTACCGCCAGTGAACTCGATCGAGAAATTGAGGCCGCGGATGGCGAGAAACGCAACCGCCGCCACGAAGGTGAGCACGGAGATCACGTTGAACGCCAGCGCATGGCGCATGAACGGGATGTCGCGTCGAATCCGGAAAAATTCCATGGTGGCTTCCTGCGGGTTCGCTGGGCGGTGGAGTCAGGGGGCGGTGGCGCGCGATCAGCCGCGTTTGCCGGGCGAGGCCGCCGCGGTGTCGGGTTTCCAGATCTGACCGATTGACAGGCTTGGCACGCGCTTCATGCGTCCGTACCAGAGATTGACCAGACCGCGCGAGAAAAATACGGCCGAGAACATGGAGGTGAGGATGCCCAGGCAGTGAACGACCGCAAAGCCGCGTACGGCGCCGGACCCGAATGCGAGCAGCGCCACGCCCGCGATCAGCGTGGTGATGTTGGAGTCGAGAATGGTGCCCCAGGCGCGGTCATACCCGGCGACGATCGCCGCTTGGGGTGTGGCGCCGTTTCGGAGCTCTTCGCGAATGCGTTCATTGATCAGTACGTTGGCGTCAATCGCCATGCCGAGCGTGAGCGCGATCGCTGCAATACCGGGAAGCGTGAGCGTGGCCTGCAGGAGCGACAGGAGTGCCACCAGCAACAGCACATTTAGCGCCAGCGCCAGGGTGGAGAACGCGCCAAACAACAGGTAGTAGGCGCACATGAAGAGCGCGATCGCGGCAAAGCCCCAGACCGTGGACAGGAAGCCCTTGCTGATGTTTTCCGCGCCCAGGCTGGGACCGATCGTGCGTTCCTCGATGATTTCCATGGGGGCTGCGAGCGAGCCTGCGCGCAGCAGGAGTGCCACGTCGTTTGCTTCGGTTGTGGTCATGCGGCCTGAAATCTGTACGCGCCCACCGCCAATTTCGGTGCGGATCACCGGCGCGGTGACCACCTCGCCCTTACCCTTTTCGATCAGCAGGATCGCCATCCGCTTGCCGACGTTTTCGCGAGTGACGTCGCGAAAGATTCGTGCGCCTTTGGCATCGAGCGTGAGATGAACCGCGGGCTCCTGAGTTTGCGAATCAAAGCCTGCCTGGGCATCGTTGAGGTTGTCTCCGGTGAGCACGACCTGGCGTCGGATCAGGATCGGGCGGCCGTCGCGTTCGGTATAGCGCTCGCATCCGAATGGAACCGTGCCGGCGGCGAAGGCGGCCTGCTCGTCGGGTGCCTCGCACACCATCCGGACCTCGAGCGTGGCGGTGCGTCCCAGGATGTCTTTTGCCTTGGCGGTGTCCTGTACGCCTGGCAGTTGCACCACGACACGATCCAGGCCCTGCTGCTGAATGATGGGCTCGGCCACACCCAGTTCATTGATCCGGTTCGATAGCGTGGTGATGTTCTGCTTGAGTGCCGATTCCTGTACGCGGCGCGCGGCCTCGGGCTTGAAGGTGGCAATCAGTCTGAGTTCGCTGCCCTCGCCCGCCTCGGCATAGGTGAAGTCGGGTTGGGTATCGCGCAGGAGCGTGAGCGTGCGCGAGCGGGTTTCCGAGTCGCGGAACCGAACCTCGATCGTATCGCCCGAGCGGGTGATGCCCGAGTGACGCAGATTCTTCTCGCGAAGTTGCGTGCGCAGGTCGCCCACCGTTGCATCAAGCCGCTTGCTCAGCGCCTGCTTCATGTCCACTTGAAGGAGGAAGTGAACGCCGCCGCGCAGATCAAGCCCCAGATACATGGGAAGCGCACGCAAAGAGGTTAGCCAGTCAGGCGAGCTCGACAGCAGATTGAGCGCCACGATGTAGGACGGGTCGGACGCGTCGGGATTCAGATCGGCGACCAGCGCGTCTTTGGCCTTCAACTGGGTATCGTTATCGCGCAACCGCACCTTGACCGAGTTGCCATCAAAAAAAAGGCCGGTCGGCTCGATGCTCGCGCGTTTCAGGATCGCCTCAACCCGGCCCATCATGGCCGCCTCCACCTTGATGGTGGCCTTCCCGCTTGAGACCTGAACCGCTGGCGCTTCACCGTAAAAATTCGGTAGCGTGTAAAGCAGGCCCAGCACCAGCGATACGAGCATCGCGATGTATTTCCAGATTGGGTAGCGGTTCATCGTGTCCTCTGGAGCAGGCCAGATCGTTGTGATGCGAGGGGAATCGCCGCGCTCTCGCGGTACCGGGCGGACGCGGATCGCCCGGCTTCGGTGCTCAGCGATCCGCTGACATCAGATGGCTTTGATGGTGCCGTTGGGCAGCAGCGTCTGGATGGCGCTTTTCTGGAAAGTGACCTCGACACCCTGCGGGTCCTGTCCGTGGCGAGCCTCGGGCAATTGCGCGATTTCGATCGTGACGTAGGTTTCGCCGACCTTGGTGATGCGGCCGACCATGCCACCTGCGGTGACGACTTCATCGCCCTTCTTGAGCGCGCCCATCATGGCGCGATGCTCTTTGTTGCGCTTCATCTGAGGACGAATCATCAGGAAGTAGAGCACCACGAACATCAGGATGATTGGCAGGAAACCAACCAGCTGGCTCTCTGCGGATCCGCCCGAGGCCTGTGCGTAAGCCGTTGAAATCAGCACGGAATTCTCTCCTTTTCGGCAAACCTTCGATTATAGACTGCGGCGCTGCAGGCGGGCATCACACCCCTCGCGCCCGGTCAGACGCAAAGCGGCGCCGCCAGGCCTCGAAATCCCCCTGGGCGATCGCTTCCCTCATTTCTCTCATGAGGGTGAGATAGAAATGCAGGTTGTGGATCGTGGCCAGTCGTGCGCCCAGGATCTCATTGACCTTTTGAAGATGATGGACATACGCCCGCGAAAAATTCGCGCAGGCGTGGCAACTGCAGGTGGGGTCGATGGGGCTGGGATCGTCGCGATAGCGGGCGTTGCGCAGTCGCAGGTCGCCATATCGGGTGAAGAGCCAGCCGTTCCGGGCGTTGCGGGTCGGCATCACGCAATCGAACATGTCGATCCCCGCCGCCACGCCTGCCACCAGGTCTTCGGGTGTGCCCACACCCATGAGGTAACGCGGGCGGTCGTTGGGCAATTTTGGCGTGGTGTGGTCGAGAATGCGCAGCATCTCTTCCTTGGGTTCGCCCACGGATAGTCCGCCGATTGCGTAGCCGTGAAACCCGATATCGACCAACGCGGCGAGCGATTCTTCGCGCAGGTCGGTGAACATGCCTCCCTGGACGATGCCAAAGAGCGCATTGCGGTTGGCGATGCGGTCAAACTCGGTACGTGAGCGTTTTGCCCAGCGCAGCGACAACCGCATTGAATCGGCTGCCTGCTCGTGTGTGGTGATCACGCCCTCGGTGTCGTAGGGGGTGCATTCGTCGAACACCATGGCTATATCGGAGTTGAGTGCATGCTGGATGCGCATCGACTCTTCCGGGGTGAGCATCAGTCGGTCACCATTGATCGGCGAGGCAAAACGAACGCCTTCCTCGCTGATTTTGCGTAGCGCGCCCAGACTCCAGACCTGAAAGCCGCCCGAGTCGGTGAGGATCGGCGCGTGCCAGCCATTAAAGCCATGCAGCCCGCCGAACCGGCTGATCACCTCGGTGCCGGGCCGCAGCCAGAGGTGAAAGGTGTTGCCGAGAATGATTTGTGCGCCGACCTCGGTGAGTTCGCGCGGCGCCATCGCTTTGACCGCACCATAGGTGCCGACCGGCATGAAGATGGGGGTCTCAACGACGCCGTGGTTGAGTTGGAGCCGACCCAGGCGGGCCGCGCCGTCACGCGCAAGCAGTTGGAATTCAAGCATGTTGGGAAACCAGGTGATCGTGCGCGGGAGGTCGTTCAAGCAGCATGGCATCGCCGTAGCTGAAGAAGCGGTAGCGATCGGCAATCGCGTGCGCGTAGGCGGCACGAATCAGGTCGATTCCGGCAAAGGCACTCACCAGCATGAGAAGCGTCGAGCGTGGCAGATGAAAATTGGTGACGAGGGCATCGACCACCTGGAAGCGATAGCCGGGGGTGATGAAGAGCGCGGTGTCACCCGGCCCGGACCTCACTTCGCCGCTTGCGCCGGTGGCGGCTGACTCGAGGGTTCGAAGCGACGTTGTGCCGACCGCCACAACGCGCCCGCCACGGGCGCGCACTGCGCGGATGGCTGCAGCGGTGGCCTCCGAAATTTCATAATGCTCGCTGTGCATCCGGTGCTCGCGGATGTCGTCCACGCGCACAGGTTGAAAGGTACCCGCGCCCACATGCAACGTGACGAAGGCGTACTCAATGCTGCGGTCCGCAAGCGCTGCGAGAAGCGCGTCGTCGAAGTGCAGTCCTGCAGTGGGCGCAGCGACGGATCCTGGATGGCGTGCATAAACCGTCTGGTAACGCGTGTCGTCGTCCTGGCCGGGCGCGCGGTTGAGGTAGGGCGGTAGCGGCATCTCGCCCTCGTCTTCAAGCACCTCAAACACCGGGCGACTGAACGCGAGCTGCCAGAACTCGCCTGTGCGGCTGATCACCTTGGCCTGCGCGCGTTGCCAGTCGATGGTGCTGCCCGGCTGAGCTGGCTTACTCATGCGCATCTGAGCAAGCGCGGTGTGGGTGTCGGTGACGCGTTCGATCAGGGCTTCGACGGCGCCGCCGGTTTGTTTGTGGCCGCGCAGGCGGGCCCGGAGTACGCGTGAATCATTGAAAACGATCAGATCGCCGGGTGCGAGAAGCTGCGGGAGGTCTGCAAATCGCCGGTTTTGGTGGGGCTGCGCATGGCGCGGGACGAGTAGCCGCGACGCGCTTCGCTCGGGCATAGGTTCGCGGGCAATCAGATCATCGGGGAGGTTGAAGTCGAAGTCGGTGAGACGCATGGCCGCGATTGTAGGGGAGGCAGCGGGTTGCGCCGGCGGCAGACCTTTCCCCTGTGCAATAATCGGCGCAGCTCCTGCCGGAGTGGTGGAACAGGTAGACGCGCCGGACTCAAAATCCGGTGCCCGAAAGGGCGTGCGGGTTCGAGTCCCGCCTCCGGCACCACTGCGGCAGCAGGGGGGGCGGAGAGCACAGTCCCTGCGGACTGTGCGGGCGGGGCGAGAAGGGCCGGGCATGCAAGCCCGGCCGCGGCCTGCGGGAGCGAAGCGGTGTAGGC
>JALREG010000116.1 GCA_023253905.1 Burkholderiaceae bacterium | reverse complement strand
TCGGCCAAGGCCCGCGGCATGCGCGTGGTTTATTCCGAGAAGTACGCCATCGGCACCCTTGACCATGCCTCGGCACTCACCCAGATCAAGGCGCAGGCTCCGCACTGGATCTTTGCAACCGGCTACACCAACGACCTCGTGCTGATGCGCAAGCAAATGGCCGATCTCAAGATCGAGGCCCCCATCGTCACCATGATCGCCGCGCCCGCCTACCAGGAGTTTATTGATTCGGCTGGCAAGGGCGCAGAGAACATCACCAGCGCCGCCTGGTGGCATCCAGCCGTGCGCTACAAAGGAACCGATATCTTCGGCACCACCGAAGCGTACGTTCAGGCGTTCAAGGCGAAATACCGGGCCGACCCGGATTACGGCGAAGCCTCGGCATCTGCGGCAGGGGCACTTCTGCAGATGGCCATTGAGAAAGCCGGAACGATTGACCGACAGAAAGTCCGCGACGAGCTCGCCAATTTGAACGTCACCACTTTTTGGGGGCCCGTGAAGTTTGGCCCCACCGGCCAGATCAATTCACTCGTTCCGCCGGTGTTTCAGATCCAGGGCGCAAAGCCCATTGTGATCCACCCGCCTGAAGTCAAACAGGGTGATCTGCGGCTAGGTGTGCAGTAACCTGAACCCATTGCGGTAGCCCGCTGGCGCCGGTTCTTTCAGGCGTCAGCGGCGACCCGCCTTCGTAGCATCTTCCTTCCATGCTTTATCTCCAGGTTCTACTGAACGGTCTGGTGCTGGGCGGCCTCTTCGCCTGTATCGCCGCTGGCTTTTCGCTTGTCTGGGGGGTGTTGAACGTCATCAACATTCTCCACGGCTCGTTCATCGTATTGGGCGCTTACGCGGCGTGGTACGGCCATGCACTCTGGGGCATCCATCCGTTTGTCTCCATCGTCCTTGTTGCCCCGCTGTTTTTCGCGCTCGGCTATGCCATTCAGTCGGGTCTTCTGAATCGCGTCATTGCGGCGCCTGTGCTGCTCACCCTCACGCTCACCTTCGGCCTCGACCTCATGCTGTCGAATGCCATGCTGGCAGCGTTCAAAGCCGACTTCCGCAAGCTGGTGCTTGATCCGCCGCTCGGCGTGCTGAGCCTTGGAAACATCGTGCTGCCGGTTGATCGGCTGGCAGCAATGGGGCTCGCCCTGCTGCTCACACTGCTCCTTTACCTCGTGCTATCCCGCTCGCGAACCGGGCGAGCAATTGTCGCTGTGAGGATGGACCGGGAGGCTGCCTCGCTGATGGGCGTCAACGTCTATCGAACTTACGCCATCACCTTCGGACTGGGCGCGCTGATGGCAGGTGTCGCCGGCCCCCTGATCGCCATGATCTTTCCCATTTCCCCGCTCACAGGGCCCGTCTATCTCGGCAAGGCATTTGTCGTGTGTGTGCTGGGCGGATTGGGTAGTGTGCCGGGCGCCATGGTGGGTGGGCTGGTTCTGGGCGTGGTGGAAAGCTTCGCCGCCCTTTGGTTTGGCCCCGAGCACGCGGTCACCGTGGCCTTTGCCCTGCTCATTGCAATGCTGGTGTTCCGACCCACAGGGCTCCTGGGTCGAAAAGGCTATGAGTAATCCCGCGATGGCCGCACTCGATACCGCCGCCCGCCGCGATCTCGGCCTCGCATGTCTGCTATTCGCGCTCATGGCGCTGCCTCCGTTTCTGGCTGACACCTACATCCTCCGGTTGGGCACCACCATGCTCATGTACGCGGTGTTGGCACTCTCCTGGAACTTTATTGGTGGCATGGCGGGCTATCCATCCTTTGCCACCGCAGCGTTTTTTGGACTGGGCGCCTATGCCGGTGGCGTCGCGCAGAAATTCGGTATCGGAATGTGGCTCGCATGGGGCATCGCGGGCTTGATTGCATTGCTGTTTGCCGCAGCACTCGGTCTCGCGTTACTGCGTCTTCGCGGCCACTACTTCGCGATCGCAAGCCTGGTGGTGGCGGAAGTGCTGCGCGAAATCATCAACTCGGCAACCGATCTGACCGGCGGCGGAATGGGTCTCAATCTGCCACTTCGCACCGGACAGTCGGTCGAACAGCAAGCAGACTTTTTTTACTGGACCATGCTGGGACTCGCCGCGATCGCCATGGCGGCCACGCTTGCGGTTCAGCACGGCCGCCTCGGTTTCGGACTGCGTTGCATCCAGCAGAACGAATCCGCCGCCGACATGCTGGGTGTGAACACCACCGCCACCAAGACGTCAGCCTTCGCGCTATCCGCAGTGTTCACCGGTATCGCGGGGGCGATCTATGCCTCCTGGGTCAACTACATCGAACCCCCCGACGTGTTCGATGTTCTCTACTCGGTCAAGCCGATCGTCATGGTCCTGCTGGGCGGCGCAGGATCGGTGTTCGGCCCGATCATAGGCGCTGGCGTATTCCTGGGGCTGGAAGAAATCGTCTGGCGACGCTTCCTCGAAGTCCACTCGGGCGTCCTCGGGCTTCTCATTGTCCTGCTGGTGCTTTTTCTGCCCCGCGGGTTGGCAGGCATCGCACGGCGTCGGGCGCGGGGCCACAAACCATGACCCCGCTTCTCGAATTACGCAGTGTGTCGCGACGCTTTGGCGGGCTAGCCGCAGTCAACAACGTCAGTCTGTCCGTGAGGGCCGGCGAAATTATCGGATTGATCGGGCCTAACGGCGCTGGGAAAACCACCCTGGTGAATGTCATCACCGGTGTACACCCCGCCTCCAGCGGATCGGTCCTCTTCAACGGACGCGATGTCACGCGTTGTGCACCGTGGCAGGCCGCCCGCACCGGCATCGGCCGGACCTTCCAGATCGTTCAGCCCTTTCCGGAACTGACCGTGGTCGAGAACGTCGCCGCTGCAGCGCTTTTTGCAGGCGGCGCGTCCTCCATTCGCAATGCGCGCGCGCAGGCGCTCGAGCACCTTGAATTCGTCGGGCTCGGCGATTTCGCCGAACGCAGCGCATCGGCCCTGACGCTCGCCATGCGCAAGCGCCTCGAGCTCGCCAAGGGGCTCGCGATGCGCCCGCAGCTTCTGCTGCTCGACGAGGTCAACGCCGGGCTCAACTCATCGGAAATCAACCAGGCGCTCGAGCTGATTCAGGCGATCGCCGCGCGGGGCATCACCATTCTGATCATCGAGCACCTCATGAAGGTGGTCACGTCGCTCTGCTCTCGGGTAGTCGTCCTTCATCATGGTGAGCTCATCGCCGAAGGCGAGCCGCAGTCGGTCATGCGTGACGCCAAGGTGATTCAGGCCTATCTCGGTAAGCGCTACGCCGCTCAAACCACGGGAGCCCCGCATGGCTGAGGCACTGCTCAGTATCCAGGGACTGCAGTCAGGCTACGGCGACGTGCAGGTGCTGTGGGACGCCACCCTCGAGGTTCAAGCCGGCAGCATTGCATGCCTGGTGGGCTCCAACGGCGCCGGTAAAACCACGCTCATGCGTACCTTGTCCGGTCTGGTGCCCACCCGAGGGGGGAGCATCCGTTTCAACGGCGCAAGCCTCACCGGTGCAACACCCGAAGCGGTACTGTCGGCTGGCATCGCCCATGTTCCCGAAGGGCGACGTCTGTTTTCGGCTATGCCCGTTCGCGACAACCTGCTGATGGGTGCCTATCTCCGGCGCGACGGCGATGCCGCCATTCGCCGTGATCTTGAACGCATGTACGAACTGTTTCCGATTCTGGCCTCG
>JALREG010000110.1 GCA_023253905.1 Burkholderiaceae bacterium | reverse complement strand
CGGCATTCGGATCGAGCATGCCTGCGACATGTCGTGTGCATGCACGACCTGTCATGTCATTGTGCGTGAGGGGCTGTCATCGCTTGAGCCCGCGACCGACGACGAAGACGACATGCTGGACAAGGCCTGGGGGCTTACTTCGCAGTCCCGGCTCTCGTGTCAGATCAAGGTTGCGCAAGCTGATCTCACCATTGAAATTCCCAAATACACCATTAATCATGCGCGCGAAGATCACTGATCTTGAGGCGAGGGCCCGATGAAGTGGACGGATGTTCAGGAGATCGCCATTGAACTGGCGGAGCGCTTTCCGGAGATTGATCCCAAGGTCATCCGGTTTACCGATCTTCGCCAGAAGGTATTGAGTCTGCCGGGGTTCGACGATGCGCCGGAGCGCTCGGGTGAGCGCGTGCTTGAGGCCATCCAGCAGGCCTGGATCGACGAAACCGATTGAATGTGGCTGCGGTGCTTGGAAGCGCCTCCAGCGATGGAGCCGGGCGGGGAGGAGCGCCGCTTTCACAATCTGTTTCAGACGCGCCGGACTGATTTCAGAAAGTATCGGTTAGCCGCGTGTACCGATGTCGAGCGGCGCTCGCCGTGCATGGCGGACCAGTGCCGCAGCGGCCACGGTACAGCCGATTCCAGCGAGGAACAGCAGACTGGCTGAGATCGTTGGGCCCCACGTCTGAAAAATTTGCCCGAAGACGAGGGGCGACAACGCCGATACATAGAGCGATGGCGCGGCAAGCCGGCCGAGCAGTTCTCCATAGCCGCGTGAACCGATCAGCGTAAGCGGTAGCGCGCCGCGAAGAATGGTGAGCAGCCCGTTACTGCACCCATAAAGTGTTACGAATGCGATTGCCGCAATCGTCTGCGGAAGAGGCAGGGCAAGCGGGATCAGCGATATCGGCAGCATGGCGAACACCGGGATCGCCAGGGCGACCGGTGAGAGCCAGCGCTGAGCAAACAGCTCGGCCGACCGGGCGAGCACCTGTGCTGGGCCCATGACTGAGGCAACAGTCACGGCAAGGCCTGCACCCAGTCCGAGCCCCTGTAGCAATTCGGGCAGATGGACCGCGAGTGACGACCAGATAAAGGCGTGGAATGCAAAGGCAGTGGCGAGCAGCGTGACGGCGACGCGCGCCCACCGCTCGCGCGCGTAGGTCTCGGGCGCGACGGAGGCGGTGAGGTCGGGTAGGGGGACGGGCGAGAGCGCGGACGGCGGTGTGGCTGGGGCTGATGGCTGCGCCTCGCTCCCTTTGTGCAGTGCATCGCGCCCCGGCAGACAGCCCGCAAACCAGAAATGCAGTGGCGCGCAGATCAAAAGGTTAAGCGCCCCATATACGGCAAGCGTGCCACGCCAGCCAAGCGATTCCAGCAGCAGGTGGCTGATGGGCCAGAACACGGTGGAAGCCAATCCACCCATCAGTGTGAGGAGCGAAATCGCGCGGCGTGCTCCTGGCCCGGCCAACGCGGTGAGCGCAGCGAACGCACCGTCGTAGAGCATGGCGCGCATGCCGAGTCCGATCAGGCTCCAGGCGATCCAGATGGGCAACAGACTGTCCGCGGTGGCATGCAGCGCGAGCGCTGCTGCGGCCAGGAGTGACGCGCCGGTGAGAAGGGGGGCTGCGCCATACCGATCGATCAGCGCGCCGATTTTTCTCGACAACAGGCCGGAAAGCAGCAGTGCCCAGGAATAGGCACCGAGGACGCCCAGCAGGGGCAGATCCAGCGCCTCGGCGATCGGTCGAGAAAGGATGGCAGGAACATAAAACGTCGTGCCCCAACCGACGATCTGCGTGACACCCAAAGCGAGCACCGCATGCCCGGTGCGGGGGCGGGCAACGGGCTTCAAGGGAGCAACTCGGGCAAGGCCGAAGGCGGGTCAGTCTTCCCGGCGAAGTGCCGGAAACAGCACCACGTCCCGGATGTTCGGGCGATCGGTCAGCAGCATCACGAGACGATCGATGCCAATGCCGCAACCGCCGGTGGGCGGCATGCCGTATTCCAGCGCGCGGATGTAGTCGGCATCGAAGTGCATGGCCTCTTCGTCGCCCGCATGCTTGGCTTCGACCTGACTGTGAAAGCGCGCGGCCTGGTCCTCGGGGTCATTCAGCTCCGAGAACCCGTTGGCGAGTTCGCGTCCGGCGATGAAGAGTTCGAAGCGTTCGGTGACGGCCGGGGCCTGATCACTGACCCTCGCGAGTGGCGACACCTCAACGGGATAGTCGATGATGAAAGTGGGGTCGTGAAGTTTGGATTCGGCGACCTCTTCAAACAAGGCGAGTTGCAACGCGCCCACCCCGGCGCGTGCCAGCGCCGGGTCAGTGGTGTCCACGCCCTGCTTGCGAAGCTCCGCTCGCAGCCACTGTGGATCGTCAAGCGCTGCAGTCGCATAGTGCGGTGCATGCCGGGTGATCGCCTGAGCAATGGTGAGGCGCGCAAAGGGCGCGCCCAGGTTGAGGGTGCGTCCCTGGTAGGTAAGGGTTGTGCTTCCGGTGGCCGCCTGGGCCGCATCGCGCAGTATCTGTTCAGTAAAGTCCATCAGCCAGCGATAGTCGGTGTACGCGGCATAGAACTCCATCATGGTGAATTCGGGGTTGTGCCGCGGCGAGATGCCTTCATTGCGAAAGTTGCGGTTGATCTCGTAGACCCGCTCAAATCCGCCCACGATCAGTCGCTTCAGATACAGCTCGGGCGCAATCCGCAGGTACATCTGTTGGTCGAGCGCATTGTGGTGGGTGATGAAGGGACGGGCACTTGCGCCCCCGGGGATGGGGTGCAGCATCGGGGTTTCGACTTCGAGAAAACCATGCGACACCATGAAGGCCCGAATGGCGCTGATGGTGCGGCTGCGCGCGATGAAGGTATCGCGGGTTTCCTGGTTGGCAATCAGATCAACATAACGCTGTCGGTAGCGGATTTCCTGATCCGCCACACCATGAAATTTATCGGGTAGCGGGCGCAGCGACTTGGCGAGCATCCGAAGCGCAGAGCAGCGCACCGAAAGCTCGCCTTTCATGGTTTTGAATAGCTCGCCCTCGACACCAATGATGTCGCCGAGGTCCCAGTGCTTGAACGACTCATGGAGATCGGCGCCGATTCCCTCGTCATTCATCCAGAGCTGCAGGCGGCCTGTGCCATCTTGAATGGTGGCAAAGCTTGCCTTGCCCTGAACGCGCTTGAGCATGATCCGACCCGCGACGCTCACGCGAATCTGGTCGGCTTGGAGTTGCTCGCGGGTTTTGAAGCCGTGATGCTCAGCCAGATCTGTTGCGCGGTGCGCGGGCTGAAAATTATTCGGGAAGGCAACGCCCTGCTCGCGTAACCGGCCGAGCTTCGCACGTCGTTCCGCGATGATGGTGTTCTCGTCGACCGGCGGGGTGTCTTGCGTGTCGGGAGTAGGGGGCGTTGGGTCAGTCAAGTGCGTCTCCGCGTTCAGTCAGGTCAGACACCCTGCTTCAGGCTGGCTGCAATGAATTCGTCGAGATCGCCATCGAGGACGGAACGGGTGTTGCTGATTTCGACGTTGGTGCGCAGGTCTTTGATGCGCGACTGATCGAGCACATAGGAACGAATCTGGTGGCCCCAGCCGATATCGGTTTTTGAGGCCTCGACTTTGTCCTGCTCGGCGCGGCGCTTGCGCATTTCCAGTTCAAAAAGCCGCGCTCGCAGCATTTTCATCGCTTCGTCGCGGTTACGATGCTGTGAGCGGTCGTTTTGGCACTGCACCACGATGCCGCTTGGATGGTGGGTGATCCGAACGGCTGATTCGGTCTTGTTCACGTGCTGACCGCCCGCGCCCGAGGCGCGGAACACGTCAATCCGGAGGTCCGCCGGGTTGATGTCGATCTGGATGGAATCATCCACTTCAGGATAGACATAGACCGAGGCGAAGGAGGTGTGCCGCCCGCCGCTTGAATCGAAGGGCGATTTGCGAACCAGACGGTGAATACCGGTTTCGGTGCGCAGAAAGCCGTAGGAGTATTCACCCTCCACCTTGAGGGTGGCGCCCTTGATGCCGGCCACATCGCCCGGCGATTCCTCCAGCAGCTCGGCCTTTAAGCCCTTGCGCTCGCAATAACGAAGGTACTGGCGCAGCAGCATTTGTGCCCAGTCTTGCGCCTCGGTACCGCCAGCGCCAGACTGAATTTCCAGAAAGCAATTGCTGGGGTCGGCCGGGTTGGAAAACATGCGCCGAAACTCGAGCAGTTCAACCTGCTTGCGAAGGCCCGCAGTGTCGGACTCGACAGCAATCAGCGTGTCGTCGTCGTTCTCGGAGCGGGCAATGTCGGTGAGTTCGCGCGCATCAGCCAGGCCCGCGTCGATCGACTGGATTCGCTCAACGACCTGGTCTAACTGTTTTTTCTCCCGACCGAGATCCTGTGCCTTTTGAGCGTCGTTCCAGACGTCGGGGGCTTCTAGCTGTCGGTTGATTTCTTCGAGGCGGGAGCGTTTGACATCGAAGTCAAAGATACCCCCGAAGGTCTTGCACCCGACGCGCGAGGTCGGAGAGGAGTGATTCGAGCTGATTGAGGCGCTCAGCTTCCATAGTGGGGCCTGCCGTTTGAGGGTAACCCAAGATTATAGCCCGGCCTCTCCCTCGCAAGCCTCGATGACCAGCTGAAGCGACCGCATGCCGCGGTACTCGTTGACCGACAGGCGATAGGCGAGGAGCGGTTCGGCAGGCAGGGGCTGGTCGCGGCCGAAAGCAATCCCATCGAAGCGGCGACGGCCCGCCATCAGTTCCAGCTTGAGATGGCGCTCGCCTACAATTCGCTGGCCCAGCACGCGGAAGCGGCAGGCAAATACCGGCTCCGGAAAGCCTTGGCCCCAGACCTGTCGGCCAAGCGCCTCGGCGATCTCAAGATTCGCCTCGCCCGGGTCAAGCTCGCCGTCAGCAACCAGTTCCGGCTGCAGGCACTCGGGGTCGGCGGTGTCGAGAAGCACTTGCTCAAGGGCCTGTGCGAACGCGTCGACCGAGTCGCCTGACAGACTCAGCCCAGCGGCCATCGCATGCCCGCCGAAGCGGCTGATCAGATGGGGCACACGCTTACTCACCAGATCGAGCGCATCACGCAGGTGAATGCCGGGAACCGACCGACCTGAGCCGCGCCAGCCCGATCGGTCCGCAGTGGGGGCAAATGCGAATGCTGGTCGCCCGAAGCGGTTTTTGAGTTGTCCCGCCACGAGCCCGATCACACCTTCGTGCCAGCTCGGGTCATGAACCACGATGCTGCAGGCATGATCTGCGGGTGCGCCGACGCTTGCGATCGCCTGTTCGCGCATGGTGTGCTCAAGCTCGCGGCGATCGCGATTGATGGCGTCGAGCGCCTGAGCTCGCCGCGCGGCCTCGTCTGGATCGTCAGTGAGAAGGCAGGCAATGCCGAGCGAGATATCGGCGAGGCGGCCCGCCGCATTGATCCGCGGACCGACTACAAAACCGAGGTCGCTGCTCGCCGCTGAACGGGGGTCACGCCCGGCCTGTGCAAACAAGGCATTGATGCCCGGGCAGGCCTGACCAGCGCGAATCCGGCGCAGGCCCGCATGCACCAGACGGCGGTTGTTTTCGTCGAGTCGAACAACGTCGGCGATGCTGCCCAGGGCCACCAGGTCCAGCAGGGTCTGAAGCGGTGCCTGGGCTTCGGCAGACTGGGGCGCACGCGCCCGATAGTGCGCGCGCAACGCCGCAAGCACATAAAACATCACCCCGACGCCCGCCAGATGCTTACTCGGGAACGGGCATCCCGGTTGATTCGGGTTGACGATCGCGGCAGCGTTCGGCAGCGTGTCGGCCGGCAGATGATGGTCGGTCACCAGCACCTGAAGCCCCGCGTCATTGGCGGCCTGAATGCCCTCGTGACTGGCGATACCGTTGTCCACGGTGACGAGCAGGGCAGGGCGACCGAGTCGCGGGTGTTGGAGTGCGAGCTCGACAATGGGCGGCGTGAGGCCATAGCCATGCACCAGGCGATTTGGCACCAGATAGTCAACCCGGGCGCCCATCATTTTCAGTCCGCGTACGGCGACGGCGCAGGCGGTGGCGCCGTCGCAGTCGTAGTCGGCAATGATCAGGATCGGCTGATGGGCGGCAATGGCCTGGCTGAGCAGGCTGACTGCCTCGCCGATACCCTTCAGAGAAGCAGGAGGCAGCATGCCGTCAAGCGTCTCCCCCAGCATCGATATATCCCGCACGCCTCGGGCGGCATAAACCCGTGCCAGAAGCGGCGGCATGCCCTGGGCGGTCAGCGCGGCCAGGTCGCGGGGGGGGACCTCGCGGTGTTTCATGAGGCGATGGCCTTAAGCGGGCTGGGCTTGCTCTACAAACCAGCTTGTTGGCGCTCTACGTCGCCAGACACGCCAGGCTGGGAGGCGGGGAAGAGCGAGGACATGCGCCGACGCTTCACCGGTGAGCACCAGTTCGGCACCATGCCACCACCTCGCGCCATACTGATCAATGATGTTCGAAAACCACTGGTCGAATTGACGCCAACCCTCCTCCCATGCGTGATCGGATCCTGTGGCGGCAGCCTCCCGCCAGAACGGCACATCAAGCAATGCGTTCTGACCGGGCGCGAATGATGCCGGCACGGAGTCAACCACGCTGCGCAGGCATGTCGCCGCGCTCGCGTGTGCGAGCCCGATCAGAACCGGGTCTGTGCTGGCCACAACATCAAATGCATGCGGCAATCCACCCGGTGCCACGCCTTCAAACCAGAGCGCGTTGACCGGCTTGAGTCCGGCGGCCTCGCGCTCGGCATTGACCGGGTGCGTGTGCCAGAGCATTTGCACCTCGTTCATCAATCGGCGCCAGGCCCGGGCGCTGGGGCCGCGCGGCAGCCAAAGGTCGATATTGCGCCCGCTTGCGCGCGCGGACGATGCACCGCTCAAATTCCCGAAGCCGGTGCGCTCCGGTTGGGCTTCGGTAACTTCCCACAACTGCGGCGACAGATACCGAAGCGTGATCGGCTCGGCCGCCAGCCAATCAGCTGCCGCGCTGAACAGCGCCCGAGCATGCGCATCGCTCAGTCCAAGGTGTGTGGGAGGGTCAAGCACAAGATGGTCAAGCCCCGCGTGCAAATGCACGGGCCTGAGGATCAAGCTGCCGGCCCGAGCACCCGCCATCCGGCCGGCGGCGGCCGCAGGCGTATCGGGCCGGGGGATCGAAAGTCGCTCGCGAAGCCATGCCTCTTCTCCCGACTCCATCGGGAGCGCCTCGCCGTCGGCGATGGGCGCGCGAAATAGGGAAGGGTTACCAGCCCGCGCGATAAATCGCATGGCGGCCGGTGCCGGAGGCAGACGCGCGGCGAATGAACCCGCCGCGCGGCCGGGGTCGGCCGGGGAAGGGAACGATGCCGGCGCAAACGAGTTGAGCGCACCGGCGCAGAGGACGGTCAATGCCACCTGACGATTCTATGGCAAACTCCCCCGCGCCGATGCAAGTCCCCTTTGAACTCTCGATTGGTCTTCGCTACACGCGCGCCGGACGTCGCTCCGGCCGGCGCAACGGATTCATATCGTTCATTTCCGCGTTATCGGTCGCTGGCATCGCGTTAGGGGTGGCGGCGCTGATTACCGTGCTGTCGGTCATGAACGGCTTTCAGAAGGAAGTCCGTGACCGGATGCTGGGGGTGCTCTCTCACATCGAAATCCTTGCGGGGCGCGCCCCGATACTGGACTGGCGCCCTGTCCTTGCCGAGGCGCGCAAGCATCCGCAGGTCGTCGACGGGGCACCCTTCGTGGCGGGGCAGGCGATGCTGTCCCGCGACGGCGCGATGCGCGGTGTCATGGTTCGCGGGATCGACCCTGCGCTCGAGGCGCGCGTGGCCGAGTTTGCAGCGCGGATGAGTCGCGGCTCGCTCGGCCAGCTCGAAAGCGGTCAGTTCAACATCGCGGTGGGGCGTGAACTGGCGTCTCAGTGGCTCATTGCGCTGGGCGATCGCATCACCCTGATCGCGCCCCAGGGCACCGCCACGCCCGCGGGCGTGATGCCACGGCTTCGCCAGTTCACCGTTGCTGCGATTTTCGATTCGGGGCACTACGAGTACGACAGCAGCCTGGTGTTGATGCATCACGAAGACGCGGCCCGATTGTTTCGGGTTGAGGGGGTCAGTGGCGTTCGGCTCATGACCCGCGACATGATGGGGGCGCCCGCTGTGGCGCGTGATCTGGCGCGCGCATTACCGGCCGACCTGTTGGTTCGGGATTGGTCCTCGGAAAACCGCAACTGGTTTGCGGCGGTGCAGATCGAGAAGCGCATGATGTTTGTGATCCTCACGCTCATCATCGCGGTGGCAGCCTTCAATCTGGTGTCCATGCTTGTGATGACGGTGACCGACAAGCAGGCAGATATTGCGATTTTGCGAACGCTTGGCGCAACGCCCGGGGCGATCATGCGCATATTCATGATCCAGGGCTCCACCGTCGGTTTGCTGGGTACGTTCCTCGGGCTGTCTCTGGGAACGCTGCTCGCGCTTAACGTCGGGCCCGTGATGTCTGCCCTCGAACGGTGGTTTGCCCTGCAGGTGCTGCCCAAGGGGGTCTACTTTATTGACTACCTGCCCAGTGACCTGCACGCGGCCGATGTGCTCACCATCGGTCTCACGTCATGCGCCATGGCGCTGATCGCGACCATTTATCCCAGTCTTCGCGCCGCAGCCGTCAAGCCCGCTGATGCGCTGCGCTACGAGTAGGCACACGCCCACCATGACGCACCCGGTACTCGACTGCACGGCGGTGGGTCGCTCCTACTCAAGCGGTAGCGGTACCTTGAAGGTTCTGAGCGCTGTAGATCTCTCGGTGCGGGCGGGTGAGCAGATCGCGATCGTGGGTGCATCAGGGAGCGGCAAGAGCACCTTGCTTCATCTGCTTGGCGGCCTGGATACGCCCGACGAAGGTGTCGTGCATTGGGGCGGTGTCGCCATCGCACCGCTTTCCGCATCGGCGTTGGGCGCGCTGCGCAATCGTATGCTGGGCTTTGTTTACCAGTTCCATCACCTGTTACCTGAATTTAGCGCGCTCGAGAATGTGGCGATGCCGCTCAGGGTGAGGCGCATGGCGGTGCATCACGCCGAAGAGGCCGCCCGCACGATGCTTGCGCGGGTTGGGCTCGTCGAGCGTCTGGCACATCGGCCGGGTCAGCTTTCCGGGGGCGAGCGGCAGCGGGTCGCGCTTGCCCGCGCACTGGTCACCGCCCCTTCGTGTGTGCTTGCCGATGAGCCGACCGGTAATCTTGATCGCAGCACCGCTCGCCGGATGTTTGATCTGATCGGCGAGCTTCGGCAGGAGCTTGGCACTGCCTTCGTGATCGTCACGCATGATGAGGAACTCGCGGCGCGGGCCGACCGGGTGCTCGCCCTGAGCGATGGGCGG
The DNA here is from genome assembly GCA_023253905.1 of Burkholderiaceae bacterium. The sequence goes on along the minus strand of JALREG010000110.1, from coordinate 837 downwards.
CTGGTCGCAAGAAACTGAGCGGCTGCGCATGCTCATCGACACGCACTGTCATCTCGATGCAGCCGAATTCGCCGTTGACCGTGAGGCGGTGATCCGGCAAGCGCAAGCCGCAGGCGTCGGTGTGATCGTGATGCCCGCGGTGGAGGTGGCCGCCTTCGAGCCTTTGCGTGCGCTCTGCCGCGCGCATGTTGGTCTGGTGTATGCCCTGGGTATTCACCCGATGTTGGTCGATCGGGCGCATGACGGCGATCTCGAGCATTTGCGCGCAGCCTTATTGGCGCATCACGATGATCCCGCGCTGGTGGCGGTCGGTGAGATTGGTCTCGATCACTTTGTTCCTGGACTCGACCGGGCCCGGCAATCCCGATTTCTCGCGGCGCAGTTGAAGCTCGCGCGAGAGTTTGACCTGCCGGTTATCCTGCATGTCCGACAGGCTCAGGACCAGGTGTTGAAGCATCTCAGGCAGGCCGGTGTGACACGCGGCATCGCCCATGCGTTCAATGGCAGCCCGCAGCAGGCCGCCGCGTTTCTGCAGCAGGGATGTGTACTCGGATTTGGTGGGGCGATGACCTTTGAACGCGCGCTTCGCATCCGTCGGCTGGCGCGTGAACTTCCCGCTGAGGCGCTGGTGCTTGAAACCGATTCGCCCGATATTGCGCCCGCCTGGCTGCATCCGGGGCGAAACGCCCCGGCCGAGATCGTCCGTATCGCTGACACGCTTGCGGGACTGCGGGACTGCGGTGGCGACGAGATTGCCCGCCTGACGGCGGCCAATGCCGTGCGTGCATTGCCCCGCCTTGCGCACTGGTGTCAGGCGGGATCGCATAACGGGACTAC
>JALREG010000109.1 GCA_023253905.1 Burkholderiaceae bacterium | reverse complement strand
GGAGCGGTATTTTTTTTGAACCATCCATGGCGATCTGCGCGGTCTGATGCGCAAGCGCGGTGTTCGAGAATCGAACGATCAGTTCGGCGCAATAAGCGGGCGCGCGCGAATGCAGCCGTGCTGGTAGGGCAGGGATCGCCTCCGAGGCCCAGAGCCTCTCCAGAAGCGCCGTGACCGAGGGCTGAGACACCGCCTCGTCTACCGTTCCCCAGCCGGCTAGCACGCCCAGATACGCGATCACTGAGTGCGCGGCGTTCAGTAGTCGCAGCTTCATCTGTTCCCAGCCCGCCACATCATCGCTGAAGGTCACGCCGCTTGATTCGAAGCTGGGGCGGCCGGCGGCGAACCGGTCTTCAATCACCCATTGCGAGAACGGTTCGGTGACGACCGGACAGGCATCGGCGAATCCGGTGAGCCGGGCGGCGAGCGCCCGGTCTGCATCGGTGGTCGCCGGCACGATGCGATCGACCATGGCGTTGGGAAAAGACGCGAGCTCGGGTAGCCGATCGGCGAGTGCAGGCTCCGTGCGTGCACGCAGAAAGGCATCGAGTGCGCGCTCGAGTGCGCGGCCATTACCCGAAAGGTTGTCGCAGGAGAGCAGGGTGATGCGTGCCGTCGGATCTCGGGTAAAGCGGGCTGCGAGCCCGGCAGCGAGCCAGCCGAGCGCGGTACGCGGTGGCCACGCGCCCGCCAGATCGGCGGCGAGCGCAGGCTCGTTCGCATCGAGCGCGCCTTCAGCATCGAGGCAATACCCCTTCTCGGTGATGCTGAGCGACACGATCCGGGTGGCGGGCGAGGCGAGGCGCTCAAGGAGCTGGGTGGGGGTCTGCGCCGCGCAGCCCGCCTCTCGGATGGGTGCGAGCAGGCGGGCGTCGGTGCCCAGGCTGCTGCGAACCAGCAACGTGTAGAGGCCGTCTTGTGCGGCGAGCGCCTGCGGCAACGCACGACTGTGAAGGTTCCAGGCTGAAATCGCCCAGTCTGATTCACCTGCCGCGAGCGCTGCGTCAACATGAACCGCCTGGTGCGCGCGATGAAAATTGCCCAAGCCGAGATGCACGATGCCAACCGACTGCCTGGTTGGCGGATAGCGCAGCGCAAGGCCGCCGCTGCGTTCTGCGGGTGCGGCGCGCAGCGACAGCCGCGGTATCGGCGACATCGACCCCTCCATACGGCGGCTCAGCGCAATGCCGGCTGAACCGGGTCGCCCGGGTCGGCCCAATCGGAATTTGGGATGAGCGGATACCAGCCGGGTCGGCCCGGGTCACGGTCGTAGGGATAGGGCCCCAATTCAAGAAACAACTCGTGATAGCGCTCGACCTTGTCGCGATCGAGCCTGATACCGAGCCCGGGTCCATCCGGCACAGCGATGGTGCCGTCCACGTAGCGCATGGGCCCGCCTTCGATCACATCATCGGTCAGATGGTGGTAATGCGCATCGGCGCTATAGCCCAGGTTGGGAAGGACTGCGCCCAGATGCAGCATGGTGGCGAGCTGCACCCCAAGCTCACCCGAGGAATGCACCGCCACGCCCAGGCCAAACGTGTCGCAGAGCCCGGCCGCCTTGATGCAGGGCCGGATACCGCCCCAAAAGGTGGTGTCGAGCAGCACGACATCCACCGCACGCTGGGCGATGTTTGCAGCCAGCTGCTCAAAGTTGACCACCACGGTGTTGGTCGCCATGGGAATCCGGACAAACTCACGCAGTCGCGCAAGCTGCGGCATGCCGAAAACCGGATCTTCGAAATAGTCGTTGTTGAGGGGCTCGATCGCGCGACCGAATTCAATCGCATCAGCGAGCGACCAGGCGCAGTTGGGATCATGGCGCAGACGCTCCCCCGGAAACGCGCTGGCGAGGGCGCGATAACACTCGAGCTCATAGCGCGGCGCAAACACACCGCCCTTCAGTTTATGGCTCCTGAAACCGTGGCGTGCCTTGAGCGCCTGTGCGTGATCGATCAGCTGCTCGATGCTTCGTACTTCTCCGAGGCCGTTGGCGTCGGCATACCGGAAGAACAGATAGGAGGCGAATTCGACGCGGTC
>JALREG010000095.1 GCA_023253905.1 Burkholderiaceae bacterium | reverse complement strand
AGAGAGCGCCTTGGCGTTGGTGTTAATGACAGTCACGGTTGCCTCAACTGAGCGAAATCTTGATTAATCGAACCTGAAGCGTCAGGTGTAATGTGACGACTGCGCAGATTAAGAAACGAACGCTTCGGTCGAAGTCATCTGGGGGTCTTCAGCCTCGGCACGACGGGATGCACTCCCCCCTCGATTCCATGCCTTCGTCAACGACGGTCGAGTATTTGCCAGTTAAATCGCTTCAGGCGAAAAACTTTAGGCCGCGCAGCTGTAATCCGCTGTAACGCTAGGCGGCGCGCGTGAGCTGCCGCTCGCGAGTTAAAGTTTCGCTCTGGAGGAGGTACACGAGATGAAGCAGAAGCTGGTCGGGTTCGTGGTTGCGCGGCTTACGGTCATTGGCCGCCTGTTAATTGCGCAGAAGCGACCGCCAGTTCGCCGCTTGGATAACGCCCGGCGGTCATCCCTTTAAAGCGGAATGGAGACGCCATGCAACTCGATGCTCGACAGATGCAGCGCGGTCTCCAAAGGGGAGTAGATGGAGATATAACGTCCGACTTTACCGCCCAGAGGTGTGACACTTAACGTCGTGGGGCTGGTGACAAAATCTCGATCAATCCAAACCGGAGCCGATGTCTCCAGTTTGGGAGTTAAGCGATCATGAACACAATAGAAAAGAACCCGCGCGCGGTCCAAACACATATCCGTTCGATTGAATATTCTCAGCTCAAATAATCGGAACTGAGAACCGAGGTCGATCGTGATTCGCTCGTTAATACCAAAGTGTGTGTGAAAAAAGAATGGCTTCTTCTTATTGACCTTACCGACCAGCTCATAGCCCGAGTACGCAGAACTCAGAATGAACCGCTTTCCTCTCGCCAGCTCCTGGAGACCGTCCCGGGTTTTGGTTCCACGAGACACACCACGCCCGGTCAACTTTTGGGAGATTTCAAACAGGTGCTGAACAGCATTTTCGTACTGCCTCTCCTTATGAGATCTCTCCCAACGCAGGAAGTCCAATTCGTCGGTAGCGATTTTTAGGCGGGATTCTGGACCCCTAGCTGCGCCATTGAGCCAGGCTTCATTGAGCACTATAGGGGGCTTATGCTTCACATTCCTCACGATATCTAGGGGATGCGGCAATGCAACTGGCACCAGGCGCTCTTTGCCCGCGAACTCCAACCGATCGGCGCGCAAAAGCGTTAACTCGATGATATTGGGGAAATTCTGGCCGGTTTCATGCAGGATAAATTCGCCACAACAATTGTTCGGGTGTGCGTGCACGCATTTAAAAAACAGGGACAGCCTGTTTATCAGTGGCCCCAGCTCTTTTTCAAAATCTTCAGCTCGCTGAGCAGCTCCCAAACCATGAAGTTCGAGAATGATGATTCTGAATCTTTTCAAGATGTGATCGGGTGCTCCAAGGAGGTTTCTGTATTCCGCCCCCTCAATGTCCATCTGCAAAATCAAATCATCTTCTGGATTCGGTTCCAGTTCGTCGACCCATTCCTCGAGCGAAACGCTATCGCTGCTTCCATTGGTGTCCAGCCATTTCTTGCGAAATGACTGGCCCCCGATCAACGGGGTTCGAAACTTATCTTCATCGCTCGTGAAGTCGGCCATGTGGCTGACAATTCCGTGCGCTTTCAGAAGTTCATCCTCGAAATCCTTGCGATTTGCCACGCCTGGCGAGAAGCACGCTGTCACGCCAATAAGATCGTCGGGCAATAGGTAGGCCCCGTCGCCATCTCCGCCTAGTCTGATGAGCGAGTACGGTGCCGGTTTAGGCACCATGAATTGCATCAACTTCGCTACAGTGAGCATCGCCTAGTCCGGACGATCTTGGAGAGTGCGCGCCGCATGTCTGCGATGAGGCTCGCGATATTCAAGGGCATGGGGTAGGTGTGGCGTAATCGCTCGCGCGGCTCGGTCACGCCCTGCACGGGTACCGAGTCGGGTACGCGACCATGTAACGCAATGCCCCGGCAACTTAAGAACTGGCGAAATTGCGTGTGCAAGTGGTCGAGGCACGACCGTACGATAATTGCGTTCAAGCCCATCTCTGAACTTCGACGATACAGCGGCGAACTTGCTCGCGAAGCGTGCGCTCATGGTGCTTCATCAAAGATCCATCTGATGCAAGAGTTCATCTCGGTAAATTTTTCGATGTCCCGCAACATCCGAAAGAATCGCCGCCGACGTTCCCACCCGCAGAGGATCGCGAGCGGGAACCGTGATGTGATGTTGAGTCGGCGAAGCAGTGGTGAGCCGGACATGGCTATCCGCCTGCCGACCGATCCGATAACCAAGACGAGCGAGCAATTTCGATCATTGCAAACCGAAAAGATCTCGAGGCAGCCTCACGCGGCAATGACCTCATCGCGCACAAAGTGCAAGCGGATCACCTTAGGCAGATCGGCCTCATCGAAATGACAACGAACAGCGTCTCGCACAGCCTTGCGAAGAGCGTCGACAGTATCAGCTTGCGTGAAAACTGGTTCGTTTAGCGCCCGGGCATTGAAACCGCCCTCGGCTGCTTCTTCGACCAGGAAAATGATTTCGCTCATGGTGTTGCCCTCGCGGATGTGCGCTCGATCTGGCTACATCGTCGATTCGAATCATGCCGTTGTGGTCCACCAACAGCAAGCGGTAATACAGGCAACGATCAGGCAGAACAGGGAGAAGTTTGGTGCCCCGGGCCGGACTCGAACCGGCACGCCCCCTTTCGGGATAGCGGCGGATTTTAAGTCCGCTGTGTCTACCGGTTTCACCACCGGGGCAGGCTACGCGCGTTCGGGAAACGCACAGCGCGATGTGGAGGCGGGGGTCGGAATCGAACCGGCGTACACGGCTTTGCAGGCCGCTGCATAACCACTCTGCCACCCCGCCGGGTGTGCAGCCGAGAGCGCCACAGAAAAGCGCTCGGCCACCGAATGAAAAAGGGAAGCCGCGCTTCCCTTTTCACGAACTCTTAAAGCTCTGGCAATCTGGAGCGGGAGACGAGTCTCGAACTCGCGACCTCAACCTTGGCAAGGTTGCGCTCTACCAACTGAGCTACTCCCGCGGACAGCCCGAGAATATAGCCATTCGAAGTAAGCGTGTCAAACAAAGAGCTCGACCCGCTTCACTTCTCGCCGCTCAGATACGGCCAGGCGCGCCTCAGGTAGTACACCATCGACCATACCGTGAGAACCGATGCGAGATAGATCAGCCACGTACCAATCAGTCGCGTATCGAGCAAGCCGAAGAGCGAGCCATAAAAAAGCAGCATCGGAATTGCCACGAGCTGGGAGATGGTCTTGAGCTTGCCGATTGAATGCACCGCCACGCTCGCGCTCGCTCCCATCTGCGCCATCCATTCACGAAGCGCCGAGATGGTGATTTCACGCCCAATGATGATCGCAGCCACCAGCGCGTCGACCCGATCCAGATGCACCAGCACGACCAGCGCCGTGCACACAATGAGCTTGTCGGCCACCGGATCCAGAAACGCCCCAAAGGCCGAGGTCTGTCCCATCTTGCGGGCCAGCCACCCATCCAGCCAATCAGTCAGCGCAGCCCCTACAAACAGCGCGGTGGCGATCACATCCCTAGCAGCCGGCGACACTGGCAGGTAGAACACGCCCACCAGCAGGGGGATGGCCAACACACGGAGCCAGGTGAGCAGATTCGGGAGGTTTGAGAACATGAGAGAAGGAGGACGCCGACAGACTGGATTCGCCGACAGCAATGGCCAGAGGTCAGTGGAGCCGACGATAAATTTCCTCGGCAAGCGATCTCGAAATTCCGTCGACCCCGGCCAGGTCCTCGACGCTGGCCGCCATGATGCCACGCAAGCCGCCAAATCGGGCGAGGAGACGCTGCCGGCGCTTTGCACCGACCCCCTCGATTTCATCCAGGCTCGTGCCTTGCCGGGCGCGCGCGCGCTTCGCACGCATGCCCGTGATGGCGAACCGGTGCGCCTCGTCGCGAATTCGCGCAATCAGCATCAGCGCCTGCGATTCCGGTCCCGGCACAAGGGTGGGCCGGCCGTCGGCAAACACCAGCTTCTCTAACCCCACCTTTCTACCCTCTCCCTTTGCTACGCCGACCAGCAGCGACCGGTCAAGCCCAAGCTCGTCAAACACCTCGCAGGCGACACCCAGCTGGGCCGCGCCGCCATCGACCAGCACCACATCAGGCAGCTTGCCGGTGACCGCACGATAGCGCCTCGACAGGACCTCACGCATGGCCGCCGGGTCATCGCCTGGCGCCGCCGACTCGATATTGAAACGCCGGTACTGGGACGGCTGCATGGCGTGCGACTCGAACACCACGCAAGACGCCTGGGTTGCCTCACCCATGGTGTGGCTGATGTCAAAGCATTCAACCCGTAACCCTTCCAGGTCGGATCCGTCGTCGATCCCGAGAAGCGTCGCCAGTTCGCGCGTTCTTCCGCGTTGCGAACCCTCTTCGGCCGCGCGCTGGGCGATGGCGAGTCGACCGTTCGAGACCGCCTGTTCCAACCACCGTCGCCGCTGCTCATGCGGCTGACGAAGCCACTGCACCGTCTGCCCTGCCCGCTCCTGCAGCCACGACTGCATGACTTCATCGGGCGCAGGCTGATTGGCAATGATGATCCCGGGAACCGGAAGCGAGTCGTAATGCTGAAGCAGGAAGGCATTCAGCACCTCGCCCTGGAAAAGCTCATCGCCTGCCTCGGCAGCCCGGAGCTCCGGGAAAAAAGGTCGATCACCCAGGTGCCTGCCACCGCGCACCATCGCCAGATTCACGCACGCGCGCCCGCTTTCCACACACACGGCAATGACATCCGCATCGGTGTCGGTGCCGGTATCCATCGACTGCTGGCTGAGAACCTTCGAGAGCGCGGTGATCCGGTCTCGCAGCACCGCTGCCTGCTCAAACTCAAGCCGCTCGGCGGCGGCATGCATGTCACGCTCGAAATCATCGAGCAACGCCCGGTGGCCGCCACGCAGAAAGCGCATCGCTGACTCAACGTCATGGCCGTAGTCTTCATCGGATACAGCACCCACGCACGGCGCACTGCAACGGCCGATCTGATGAAGCAGGCAGGGCCGCGTTCGATTCGAATACACCGAGTCTTCGCAGCTGCGCAGCCGGAAAACCTTTTGCAGCACCTGAATGCTCTCTTTCACCGCCCAGGCGCTGGGAAAGGGCCCGAAATATCGGCTTGAACGCTCAAGAACGCCGCGGTAGTAGGCGATACGGGGATGCCGATGACCTGAGAGCTTCAAATACGGATAGCTCTTGTCGTCACGAAAAAGAATGTTGTAGCGAGGCTTTCCCGACTTGATCAGGTTGCTCTCGAGCAGCAAGGCCTCGGCCTCCGAGGCCGTGACCGTGGTGTCGACCCGAACAATACGCTCCACCATGTGAGCGATACGGGGGCTAGGATGATTCTTTTGAAAGTATGAGGAGACCCGCTTGCGCAGATCCCGCGCCTTGCCGACATAGAGCAGGGTTTCGCTCTCACCGATCATCCGGTAGACGCCCGGCCGATGAGGAAGCGAGGCAATCAGCGATCGCGAATCAAACCCTTTTTCTTCGGGCTCATTCGACTCAGACATGGCCAGCCGGGCGCATCGCGCGCCAGCGACGCAGCCAATCTCGATTGGGGCGCCAGCGAAGGGCTGCAATCAATGCATCCGCGAGATCGGGGCGGTTACAAACCAGCAGCATGTCGCAGCCAGCGCTCAGTGCCGCACGAGCACGGGCGTGAATATCGCCAGCTACCGCAGCGCCCTCCATCGTGAGGTCGTCGCTGAAAATCACGCCGTCGAACCCAAGCTTCCCGCGCAAGATCGTCTTCAGCCACTTGCTGGAAAAGCCCGCAGGCTTTGCATCAACAGCCGGATACACCACATGAGCCGGCATGACTGACGAGAGCGTTTCGCCCAGCCAGCGATAGGGCGCCGCATCATGCTCAATCAGCGTGGAGCGCGAGCGTTCGTCAACCGGTAGCGCCACATGCGAGTCGGCGCTTGCCCAACCATGCCCGGGAAAGTGCTTGCCGCAGTTGGCCATGCCCGCGAGAAGCAGTCCGTGGTTGAGCGCGCGCGCAAGCATCGCCACCACGCGCGGATCAGAATGAAACGCCCGGTTACCAATCACTGCAGAGCGACTATGGTCGAGATCGAGGACCGGTGTAAAGCTGAGATCAACGCCCACTTCACGAAGCTCGCTCCCAATCACTCGCCCCAGCCGGGTCGCCTCCTGACAGGCTGCGAGCGGATCGCTATCCCAGAGCGCTCCCAGCTCCCGCATCGGCGGCACCGCCGTGAATCCCTCGCGAAATCGCTGCACCCGTCCGCCTTCATGGTCCACACAAATGAGTAGCGCCGGATTTCTGAGCGACCGAATCTCTGCGCATAACGCCCGGACCTGGTCCCGATCAGTGAAATTGCGCGTGAACAGAATCACTCCTCCCACCATCGGGTGCAGAAGCCGTTCACGCTCGCGGGCCGTCAGCGAGGTGCCTGCGACATCAACAATCACAGGGCCCGGGGCGCGGTCTATCGGACTATTCGAGAGCGGCATGGGCAGATATCTGTTCAAGGACAACGAAGGCCATGACATGGTCGGATTCATCAGAGAGCGATACATGCGCGATGAGCTTTCGCTCGTCGAGATAGGGGGCGAGCTCTTTGCGTGCCCGGGCAAAGGGCTTGCCACGGCGATCGTTCAGAATTTCAAGTGATAACAGGGTCATGGGCCCCCTGAGCCCCAGGCCCAAGGCCTTGCTGAAGGCTTCCTTGGCGGCGAAGCGCTTGGCGAGATAGCGCGCTGCATACCCCGCGCCGTGCGCGCCGCGCGAACGCCGCCGTAAGAATTCAGTCAGTTCGTCGGGGCCCAGCACCCGTCGCGCGAACTTGTCCCCCCAACGCTCAAGCAGATTCTCAATGCGATGCATGGCGACGATGTCGCTGCCAATGCCGTAAATCACACCGCAGCTCCCGTCGCCGCCTCACGCATGAGTCGCTTCATCTCACGAACCGCCTCACGAATTCCAACAAACACCGATCGCGACACAATTGCATGGCCGATATGAAGTTCGCGCACGCCCTGAAGGGCCGCCACCGGCTGCACATTCACATAATTGAGCGCATGCCCCGCGTTAAAGCGCATACCAAGCGAGCGAATGAGATCACCAGCACGACGGATCCGCGCAAGTTCATGGCGAACCGCTGCACTTTCTGCATCGCGCCCCTGTTGATGAAAGGCATGCGCATAGGGGCCGGTGTGAATCTCGCACACGCGGGCGCCGATGCGCGCCGCCGCCTCAATCTGCGGTGCGTCGGCGTCGATAAATACGCTGGTGACAATGCCAGCGCCCGCGAGCCTTGCCACCACCTCGCGCAGCCGCGCCTCCTGCGAAACGATATCAAGCCCCCCCTCGGTGGTGATCTCATGCCTTCCTTCGGGGACCAGCATGGCCATCTCGGGTGTGAGTGAGGCAGCGATTTCCACCATCTCATCGGTTGCCGCCATTTCAAGATTTAGCTTGATATGGGTGAGCTCGCGAAGCCGCCGCACGTCGGCATCCTGAATATGGCGCCGATCTTCGCGCAGGTGAACCGTGATGCCGTCTGCGCCGCCGAGATGCGCCTCCACGGCCGCCCACACCGGATCGGGTTCATAGGTGCGACGCGCCTGTCGGATGGTGGCGACGTGATCAATGTTGACGCCGAGTTCAATCATGGGGAGAGCTTATGAAGGTCAATGAGCACCTGCCGGGTGCGAAGCGGATGCCCCTCCAGCTGATGCGAGAGGATGGCCCGGGCGAGATATTTTGCCTCGCTACGGCTGTCGGGCGAAGTCAGACGCCCTGCTGCCAGGTCAAGCAACGTGCGTCCCACCACGGCGGTCTCACTGCCCGGCTCGGCAGCAATAAACCCACTGCCCGGATGCCACGCGTAACGCGTGCCAGGGCGGATGGGCGCCCCTGCCGCGTCAGTATCGAGCTCGGGCGCGTGACCGGTTTCGCGAAGCAATTGCCATTCGAACGCGCGTAGCGTTTCCTCGAGCGGTGCGCCGTCGGCAAGCGCGACCAGCGTGGCCGAGTAGGCGTCAAAGAGCGCCGGATGAGCGTCTTCTCTTGGCAGCATGCGAAGCAGCAATTCATTGGTGTAGAACGCACAGAGCAATGCGTCACCTCGTGGCGGCTGAATGCCACCCAGCCATTCGGCTGTGTTGAGCGTGCGCAATTCGCCCTGCCCCGACCACACCGCAGAAATCGGCTGAAACTGAAGCAATACCGCTCTGAGGGCCGAGCCCGGCCGCTTCGCGCCCTTGGCCACCACCCCCACCCGCCCGTGCTCGCGCGTGAGCAGATCAACGATCAGGCTGGTTTCCCGGTACGGCGTGGAATGGAGAACAAACGCCGTATCGCGAACCTTACTCGTAGCCATGGGCGCGAAGGCTGGCCTCGGAATCGGCCCAGCCTGACTTCACTTTGACAAACAGTTCCAGATAGACCCGGCATCCAAAGAGCTTCTCGAGCTCGGCACGTGCATCGGTTGAGAGCCGACGGATACGTTCGCCGCCGTGGCCCACCACAATGCCCTTTTGAGCATCACGCTCGACGAGCACACTGGCAAACACCCGCCGTAGCGACGGCAGTTCCTCGAAACGTTCGATCTCCACCGTGCTCTGGTAGGGCAACTCATCGCCCAATTGCCGAAACAGCTTCTCGCGAATCATTTCAGCGGCGAGGAACCGCTCGCTTCGGTCGGTGAGCGCATCTGTCTCGAAGAGCGGCGGCCCCTCAGGCAATCGCTGCACGCAAAGTCCGATCAGGGTGTCAATCTGGCGCCCTGTACGAGCACTGACCGGAATGATTTCATCAAAGCCATACTCGCCCTGGAGCTTTTGCACCATGGGGAGTAACCGCGACTTGTCGGGTACCTGATCGATCTTGTTCAGGACCAGCAACCGGGGCCGGGCGCGGCTGAGCCGCCGCGCAAACGCTTCGTCGGCTGCGGTCCAGGCCTGCGCATCGCAGACCAGGAGCGTGACATCGGCGTCTTCAGCCACCTGGAGCGCAGTTCGGTTCAGAACCCGGTTGAGCGCTCCCCCCACCCGCGTCTGAAAGCCGGGGCTATCGAGGAATAAAAGCTGCGCGTCGTCACGAGACAGGACGCCAACGATTCGATGTCGGGTGGTTTGCGGCCGGTCGGAGGTGATCGAGAGCTTTTGCCCGACGAGTCGGTTCAAGAGCGTTGATTTACCAACGTTGGGACGCCCAACAATCGCGACGGATCCACAGCGATGCATCGGAAGCGACTTCGTCCTCAGGCGGCTTCAGCGGCCGGTCCCGCTGGCTCGCCCGCCCCCTTCAGCGACGGGCCGGACACGGAGCCTGCCAGCACAGACGGTGAAGCGCCAAGCGGCGCCGTTGCCCCCGCGGGCGCGTCAGGCGCTGTCTGACGCGTGCCGCGCGCTCGGCGCGTGACAACCGAAGCAGCCTCAGCGGCGTCGAGCGCAAGGCGCGCAGCCGCCTGCTCAGCCGCACGACGACTGCCGCCGCTCCCCAACACCTGGATGCCGAGCTTCGGCACCGAACACTCGACCTCGAAGGTTTGGTTGTGCGCCGCGCCGTGCGTGGCGACCACCGCATAAACAGGTAACGGCAGCTTTTTACCCTGAAGGTGCTCCTGCAGAAGTGTTTTGGCGTCTTTACCCAGCGTGCGGGGATCAACCGACTTCAGAATGGGATCGTAGAGGGCGCGGATGACATCCGAGGCACGGTCGAACCCAGCGTCGATGAAAATGGCGCCGATGAGGGCCTCGACCGTATCGCCCAAAATAGAGGGGCGACGCATGCCGCCGCTTCGAAGCTCGCCCTCGCCAAGGAGCAAATGGCGGCTGAGGCCGAGCCGGTGCGCAATATCGACCAAGGCCTGCTGCTTGACCAGATTCGAGCGCAATCGCGACAGGTCGCCTTCGTCAAGCTTTCCAAATCGCTCGAAGAGGAGGGAGGCCATTGCGCAGTTGAGCACCGAATCACCCAGAAACTCCAGGCGCTCGTTATGCGGCTGGCCGTAGCTGCGGTGCGTCAGGGCCTGCCGAAGCAAAACTGGCTCGCCAAATGCGTGGCCCAAGGCCTGCTCGAGTGTTTCGAGCGGTTCACTCAAAAATTCGCTCCTGGGGACCGGACTGGGCGATTCGTCGCGCATGCCGGCCGCTCGCTCAGTGAAATCGGCCAATACGGCCAAAGTCACCGAAGTTCATCCAGATGAAAAACGCCTTGCCGACAATGTTCTGCTCAGGGACGAAGCCCCAGAAGCGGCTATCCAGGCTGTTTTCACGGTTATCGCCCATCACGAAATAGTGACCCGCCGGCACCGTGCAATCAAGCCCGGAACTGCGATAACTGCACCGGTCGATGAAAGGAAACCTTTCCATGGGCTCGATTCGAGACGATTTATTCAATTCTGTCAATACCTTATGCGGGGTATTTCCAAGTGTTTCTGAATATTGAGGATACAGGATCAGACGGCGCCTGTCTTCAAATTCCCCGGCAGCGGTCAACGGGACCGGCTGACCGTTGATGGTGAGGCGCCCATCGGAATAAACCAGGCGATCCCCAGGCAAGGCCACCACGCGCTTGATGTAGTCGATCGATGGATCGCGCGGGTAGCGAAACACCATGACATCGCCACGCTTGGGCGAGCCCACATCGATCACCTTGGTGTTGATGA
>JALREG010000079.1 GCA_023253905.1 Burkholderiaceae bacterium | reverse complement strand
GGCGGCCGATATCGCGCTTGCTTCGCGCGAGGGTTACTCGGCGACAGACTTGCTCAAGCGCTACACCACACTGGGCATGGGCCCGGATCAGGGGCGCTCGGCCGGGGTCGACGGCCTGCTGCTTCTGGCCCGGCTTGAAGGCCGTGATCCGTCGTCACTGCCCCCTACCCGCGCACGGCCGCCCTTCGTACCGGTCGCCTTCGGCACGCTGGCTGGATCTGACCCCGGTCCGTTGATCCGGCCGATCCGTGAAACGCCCATCACTGGGTGGCATCGCGATCAGGGGGCGGTGTTCTATGAATCCGGTGCCAATTGGCGACGGCCTGGTTATTACCCACGAGCGGATGAGTCGATGGACGATGCCGTGCGTCGCGAATGCCGTGCGGTTCGTCAGGCGGTAGGCGTCTACGACAGTTCGCCACTCGGTAAGTTCGAAATCGGCGGCCCCGATGCTGCGGTGTTCCTCGAGCGCGTGCTTGCCTGTCGGGTCTCCGATCTGCAGCCGGGTCGAGGCCGCTACGCGCTCGCGCTCCGAGAAGACGGTCGTATCTTCGATGACGGCACCGTGTTCCGGCTCGACGACAGACGGTATTGGCTGAGCAGCACGGCGGGCAATGCTGATGCGATGGCGAGCTGGCTCGAGTACGCGCGCCAGTGGCTGTTCAAGGGGGCACTACGGGTGATGATTGAGCCCGTGGCATCGCATTGGGCCGATATCGTGGTCTGCGGGCCGCGAGCGCGCGAGCTGCTTTCCCGATTGGTGGCGCCTGAGGTGCGCGCCCAGCTTACCCGCGAGTCGTTTGCCTTCATGCGCTGGCGGCCCATGACGGTGGCGGGCATCGAGGCGCGCGTGTTTCGGGTGAGTTTTACCGGTGAAATCAGCTTTGAGCTTTGCGTGCCCGCTTCGCGCGGGCTTGCGCTCTGGGAGGCGGTGATGGCGGCGGGTGCCGACCTGGGCATTGAGCCGGTAGGGTCGGAGGCCAATCATGTGTTGCGGGTTGAAAAAGGTTTCATCTCGCTCGGCCATGAAGTGGACGGCGACACGAACGCCGATGATCTGGGTCTGGGATGGGGCGTGCATTGGGACAAGCCTGACTTCATCGGACGGCGCTCTCTGGCGCGCGACCGGGCTCAGCCCGCGGCGCGCAGGCATCTGGTCGGGCTTGAGTGCGTCGACCATGGTCTGCCCTTTGAAGAGGGTGCTCAGCTGCTGAGTAGCGATGCGGTGCTGGTTGCGGGTCAGTGCAAATCGATCGGACTGGTAACCGCCAGCGTACACAGCGAAGCACTGGGCCGGCCGATCGCGCTCGCCTTGCTCGAAGCGGGGCGACTGAGAATGGGCGACGTGGTGCAGGTCACCCAGGCGCAGCCGATGCGAGCGCATGGGCGGCTGCCCACTGCCGGTGCATCGGGCGACGCGGTTTGGCCCGGTGATCCTGTGAAGGGCTTGAGCCTTCGCGTGGCGCGGGTGGTGGCGCCAATCTTCTTTGATGCCGAGGGCGGGAGGATGCGTGGCTGAATCGCCTGCGAGGCTCTCGCTCGAGCGGGCCCCGCTCAGGGCCTTGATCTCGGTGCGTCTCGACCCCGCTGCGGAGTGTCACTGGATGGGCGAGGCACTGGGTGTTGAATGGCGGTCGCAGCCCCTGACACTCCACCATGCGCAGCGCTGCCGTTGGTGGTCAACCTCGCCGGGCGTCTGGCTGATTGAGGGGGCGGCGGAGGACGAAGCGCGGCTTTATCGGTTGCTCGAATCGGCGGGCGTAGCCCGCCTGGCGCTTGTTACGGTGGTGAGCGATGCGTGGGCAGGGCTACGCTTGAGCGGGTCCGCCCTGGCCCTCGCCGATCTGCTCGAACGCGCGGGACCGGTGGGCTCAGAGGCGCTAGCGGGGCGCTGCCTGGCGACCCGGCTGGGTGCCTTCGCGGTCACACTGTTTGAGTCGCCGTCTGCAGAGAAGGGGCATGGCCCTGCTTCCAGGCAGATTGAACTGTGGGTGGAGCGGCCGCTGCTCGGGTCTCTTGAGCAGTGGCTGATCCGGCTTGGTGCGCAGAAGGCGCGTTGAACGGGCGCTTACGGGCGCAGAGTGTGCGCTGAGGGGGCGCTGACGCTTACTCTGCCGCATCGGGCTTGGCCGCGACGCGTTTTTTGATGGGACGGATCGCGCGCCGCGTGGGGTCGCGACGAGCGTCATCAGTGGAGGCTTCACCGGCTGACGGAGCCTTGACCGTTGTACCCGAGGCTGCTGTCCCGGAGGCTGCTGCCGCCTCGGCCGCCACCACATGCCGGTGGAGGAGCGCAATCAGACCCGAAAACACCTTGGGCGTGCCCGCCACGATCTGCTCGGAGAACAGGTAATCACCCTCTGCGCCGAAATTGCCCACCATTCCGCCCGCCTCGGTGATGAGGAGACTGCCCGCCGCGGCATCCCAGGGCGCGAGGCCCAGCTCGAAGAACCCATCGAGGCGACCGGCTGCCACATAGGCGAGATCGAGCGCCGCGGCCCCGGGGCGGCGAAGCCCTGCGGCCCGCTCCATGACCACCCGCATCATGGCGAGGTACCCGTCAAGCATGTCGAGCTTTCGGAATGGAAAGCCGGTTCCAATCAGAGATTCTTCAATGCGGATCCGCTTCGAGACCCGGATTCGCCTGCCATTGAGATAGGCGCCGCGACCACGCGAGGCGGTGAAGAGTTCATCTCGCGATGGGTCGTACACCACCGCCTGGGTGACCACGCCCTTCTGCATGAGCGCAATGGACACCGCGTACTGCGGAAAGCCGTGGATAAAGTTGGTGGTGCCATCGAGGGGATCGATGATCCAGATGTGTTCAGCCTCGCGGGGATGACCGGCAGGGCCCTTAGGATCGTGGCCCGATTCTTCGGCGAGGATAGAATGGTTCGGATAGGCGGTGCGTAGCACCTCGATGATGGCCTCT
>JALREG010000075.1 GCA_023253905.1 Burkholderiaceae bacterium | reverse complement strand
GTCGCCCGCCAGGATGGCGCGCTGGATCGGCGCCGCCCCGCGCCAGCGCGGCAACAGCGAAGCGTGGATGTTGAGGCAGCCAAAGCGCGGCATGTCCAGCACCGCCTGCGGCAGGATCAAGCCGTAAGCGGCGACGAAGCGAAAAGCGGCGCCTATGTCTCCGTGCACTACACCGGCTGGCTCTATGAAAACGGCGAGGCCGGCCGCAAGTTTGATTCCAGCAAGGACCGTAACGACCCCTTCAGCTTTCCCTTGGGCGCGGGCCATGTGATTCGCGGCTGGGACGAGGGCGTGGCGGGCATGCGGATCGGCGGCACGCGTCGGCTCATCATTCCGCCGCAACTCGGCTATGGCGCACGCGGTGCCGGCGGCGTCATCCCTCCCAATGCGACGCTGCTGTTTGAAGTGGAGCTCCTCGGTGTCTGAAAGCGCAGACCGCCCGTCGAATTTTCTTCGCGGGCTGATCGAATCGGATCTGGCGGCGGGCCGTCATGCCGGCCGTCATTGGGCGGGCCGCCCCGGGGTTGCCGCCGAGCATCGCGCGGGCGCGCTTGACCCGGCCCGCATCCGTACCCGCTTTCCTCCCGAGCCCAATGGCTATCTGCATGTTGGCCATGCCAAATCCATCTGCCTGAATTTCGGCTTGGCGCGTAACTATGGCGGTCGATGCCATATGCGCTTTGACGACACCAACCCAGTCAAGGAAGATCAGGAATACGTCGATTCGATCCTCGACGCAGTGCGCTGGCTGGGATTCAACTGGGACGCCGAAGGCGAGGACAACCTCTACTACGCAAGCGACTACTTCGACCAGATGTGGGCGTTTGCCGAATGGCTGGTGCAGGCCGGCCACGCCTATGTCGATTCGCAGAGCGCTGACGACATGCGCGCGGGCCGCGGCACACTGACCGAGCCCGGTCGCAATTCGCCTTTTCGCGATCGCAGCGCCGACGAGAGCCTGCACCTGATGCGCGAGATGCGCGAGGGCAAACATCCCGAGGGCAGCCACGTGGTGCGCGCACGTATCGACATGGCTTCGCCCAACATGAACCTGCGCGACCCGGCGCTCTACCGGATCCGTTTTGCCGAGCACCACCGCACCGCCGCCAAGTGGTGCGTCTATCCCATGTACGACTATGCGCATCCGATTTCAGATGCGCTCGAAAACATCACGCATTCGATCTGCACGCTGGAATTCGCCGATCACCGTCCGCTCTACGACTGGCTCCTCGAACGACTGGCCGAGGGCGGTTTCTTCGATCAGCCGCTGCCGCAACAGATCGAATTCGCCAGGCTCAATATCAGCTACGCCATCACCAGTAAACGCAAGCTCCAGGACCTGGTGCAGCGCGGTCTGGTTGCCGGCTGGGATGATCCCCGGATGCCCACCATCGTAGGCCTTCGCAGGCGGGGTTACACGCCCTCATCGCTTCATCTTTTTGCTGAACGAATTGGGGTGGCCAAGTCCGACTCCTGGATCGACATGAGTGTGCTCGAGCAGGCGCTACGCGACGATCTGGAGACCAGCGCGGCCCGCGCCGTCGCAGTGCTCGATCCGCTCCGGCTCGTGATCGAGTCGTGGCCAGAAGATCGTGAGGAACCATGCAGCGCACCCGTGCATCCTCAGCATCCGGAACGCGGTAAGCGCAGTTTTCCGTTCACCCGCGAGCTCTTCATCGAACGCGATGATTTCGCCGAGACACCGCCCAAGGGCTTCTTCAGACTCTTCCCGGGCAACAAGGTGCGACTGCGTTACGGCTATGTCATTGAGTGCACGGGCTTCGATCGCGATGAGTCGGGTCACATCACCTGTGTGCGCGCCCGTCATTTCGACGACTCCAAGTCGGGTACACCCGGGGCCGATTTATACAAGGTGAAGGGCAATATTCACTGGGTATCGGCCAGGCACGCGCTACGCGCGCAGGTGAGGCTCTATGATCGGCTCTATCGTGATCCGCAGCCCGACGCCGGTGGGCGTGACCACCTGCAATCGCTAAACCCAGATTCGCTTCGCACGATTGAAGCCATGCTCGAGCCAACGCTTGCCGCAGCAGCGCCAGAAGACCGGTTTCAGTTCGAGCGGCACGGCTATTTCGTAGCCGACCGAGCCGATTCAAAACACGGCGCCCCGGTTTTCAACCGAGCGGTGGGGCTCAAAGACTCCTGGGGCAGCGGCGCGCGGGGTTAACGCCGCAACACCGAATCGGCGACAAACGGATTGTGCTGCCGTTCATCGCCGAAGGTGGACATGGGGCCGTGCCCGGGCACGAACGCCACATCATTGCCCAGTGGCCAGAGCCGGCTGGTGATCGACTGGATCAGGGTTTCAAAGTTGCCGCGCGGAAAATCGGTACGCCCGATTGAGCCCTGAAACAGCACATCGCCCACGATCGCAAGCCGGCTGGGCGCGTGAAAGAAGATGACGTGTCCGGGGGTGTGCCCCGGGCAATGTCGCACCTCAAGCGTCTGCTCGCCAAAGGTGACCGTGTCACCATCGGCCAGCCAGCGATCGGGCTCGAACGCCTCAAGGCGCGCAAAACCAAAACGCTTGCCCTGCTCCGGCAACTGATCGATCCAGAAGCGGTCCTCCGGGTGAGGCCCTTCGAGCGCAACCTGATGGCTGCGCGCAAATTGAGCGGACTGCCCGCAGTGGTCGATATGGCCGTGGGTCAGGAACACTTTTTCGAGCGTCGCCCCTTCGGAGGCCAGCGCGCGTTCAATGCGGTCGAGATCCCCCCCTGGATCGACTGCGGCTGCACGTCGGGTGCGCTCGCAGATCAGCACCGAACAGTTCTGCTCGAAGGGCGTAACCGGAACGATCAGCAGTTTCAGGGACATGGAAGCGTTCAGTCGCGTGGCGCGGTCGGATGGTTGGGCTGCCAGGCATTCTGACGCAGAAGTTCGAACGGTACGATGCGAAGCGCATTCTCGTGTGTGGCTTCAAGCACCACAGGCGGGGCGACACCGGCCACGCAGGCCTCGAGCCAGCGACTTGCGCACAGGCACCAGCGGTCGCCCGGCTTGAGTCCGGCGAAGCGCCACTGGGGACGCGGCGTGACCAGGTCGTTACCGCGCAAGAGGGAGAAATCGAGAAACTCACGCGTCACGCGCGCGCAGACCGTGTGACTGCCGGCATCTTCCGGCCCGGTCTCACAGCATCCCGTTCGCATGAAACCAGTGAGGGGGTCGAACGAGCAGGCCTGTAACGGGCTGCCAAGCACATTCAACGGTCGTTCGGTGGTCACGGCGCTTCCTTCGTTATTGCATCGGTATTGTCGCATCGGGCGGGGAGCCGGTGCCAGCCGATTTCCCTTCGTCTTCTGAGCCTGATCGAAGATTGCAGCCGCGCTGATTGAAGGCCACGCCCGCGCTTATGATGATGGGGCTACCCTTTCCGCCCGTTGCCATGCGTTCACCCTCGGACCTTCCTGACCTGCTCGGCGCGCCGCCACCGCGCCGGGGTGAGCCCGCGCCCTGCGCCATCCGGCTGACCCGGCCACGAGCCCTGGCGCCCTTCGACGCCCATCTGTTTCTGGGTACCTCCTCCTGGTCGTTCCCTGGCTGGGAGGGGCTGATCTACGACCAGGCGCTCCCGGAGTCGAAGCTTTCACGCCTGGGGCTTTCTGCCTACTCGCAACACCCGCTGCTGAACGCAGTGGGGATCGACCGTGGCTTTTACTCGCCAATGAGCCGCGCCCAGTTCCAACAGTACGGAACGCAGGTACCCGCTTCGTTCCGCTTTCTCGTGAAGGCGCCGCAGCTTGTCACCGATGCCACGATTCGCGACGAATCTGGCCGACCGGGCGCGATCAACCCTCACCATCTCGATGCCGCCGCCGCGCTGGCCCATTTTGTCGAGCCCTGTCTCGAGGGTCTGGGCGAGAAGGCGGGCGTGCTCGTATTTCAGGTTTCGCCTCTGCCGCGGGCCTGGCTCGACGACACACCCGGCTGGATCGCACGGCTGGGCGCGTTTCTTTCGAAGCTCCCAAGGGGCCCCTGTTATGCGGTGGAGCTACGCGACCCGGCGCTGGTCACGCCGCGGTTGATGCGAACCCTCGCCGATACCGGAGTTCGCTATTGCCTGAGCCTGCATGACCGGATGCCACCGATCGATCGGCAGCTGCGCGCCCTCGACGCGCTCGATGCCATCGCGCCAGGCCCCCTGATCGTGCGCTGGAACCTGCACCAGGGACTGCGCTACAACGCCGCGCGCGAGCAGTACGCACCCTTCAACCGGCTGGTGGATGAAGACCTGCCCACCCGTAGCCTCCTTGCCGCCCGGGCGGCCGCCACGCTTCTTGCTGGACGCACGGTGACCGTGATTGCCAACAACAAGGCAGAGGGCAGCGCGCCGCTTACGCTTGACCGGCTGGCGCAGGCGATCGCCGAGGCAGCGGCCGCGCAGACGTGATCAGCTTCGCGCGAAACGCGAGCCGAAGCTTTTACGGTATTTAGCCACCTTGGGTGCGACCACCATCCTGCAATAGCCCTGCCAGGGATTGCGTTCGAAATACCGCTGGTGATAGGCCTCAGCCGGAAAATAGTTTGAAAGCGGTGTGACTTCCGTGACGATGGGGTCGTCGAACACGCGGCTCCGCGTGAGTGTGTCGATCACCGCCCGCGCCTCTACCTGCTGCGCATCGTCCATCGTGAAAATCGCCGACCGGTATTGCGGCCCCACATCGTTACCCTGCTGGTTCAGTGTGGTTGGATCGTGAACCACAAAGAAAATCTCGAGCAACTCGCGAAAGCTGATCTGAGCATCGTCGAATTCGATTCGCACAACCTCAGCATGGCCGGTGTTGCCACCGCAGATCTGCTCATAGGTGGGCGACTGAACATGGCCACCGCAATAGCCCGACTCCACGACCTTGACCCCCTTCACCTCGAGGAACACCGCCTCGGTGCACCAGAAACAGCCGCCGCCAAGCACAGCCTGTCGCATCATTTTGGTTTCCTCACTTGCCCTGCGCGCCGCGCGAACGCCCGGCATTCGGCCGGCCACGTGCGAGCGTACTGTGCAGCTGGCTTGCGCCAGTGTGGTACTGAAGCGGCCACGACACGCCGCGGTAATCCTGCTCGGCTGCAGCCCGCAGCGTGAAATACGGATCAGCCAGATGCGGCCGGGCAAGCGCCACCAGATCGGCGCGCCCCGACAGGAGCAGCGTATTGACCTGATCGCCCGAGGTGATCGCGCCAACTGCCATGGTGGGCATGCCCACTTCCAGGCGGATCTGCTCGGAAAAGCCCGCCTGATACATGCGGCCATAGACCGGACGCGCAGCCGGATCGGTCTGCCCGGTGGATACGTCCATCAGATCACAGCCCGCCGATTTGAGCGCGCGCGCAACCTGAACCGAATCAGCGGCGGTTTGCCCTCCCTCGATCCAGTCGGTTGCCGAGATGCGGACACTGATCGGGCGCTCGCGCGGCCAGGCGGCGCGAACCGCCTCGAACACCTCGAGCGGAAACCGCATGCGATTCCTGAGCGAGCCGCCGTAGCGATCCGTCCTGCGGTTGGTAATGGGCGAGAGAAAACTCGCAAGCAGGTAGCCGTGCGCCATGTGCACTTCGATCATGTCGAAGTTGGTCTCAACCGTGAGCTTCGTGGCACGTACAAACTGCGCGATCACATCGTCCATGTCAGCGCGGCTCATTTCGCGCGGCACCTGGTTCACGCCATCGCGGTAGGGAATTGGCGAGGGCGCAATGAGCGGCCAGTTACGATGGGTGTCGGCAAGCGGCATATCCATCGCTTCCCAGCCCACCTGGGTCGAGCCCTTCCTGCCCGCGTGCCCCAACTGCATGCAGAGCTTCGATGCGGTGTTCGCATGCACAAAATCGGCGATGCGTCTGAAGCCTTGCGCCTGCTCGCGGTTCCATAGCCCGGTGCACCCGGGCGTGATGCGGCCCTCGGGCGACACACAGGTCATTTCCACAAACACCAGCCCTGCCCCGCCCTGAGCGCGCGACCCGTAGTGGACCAGATGCCAGTCATTGGGCACACCATCGACGGCCGAGTACTGGGCCATGGGCGACACCACCACCCGGTTCGGCAACCACAGATCGCGCAGCCGGAACGGCGCGAACATGGGCGGCGCGTCGAGCCACGCCGGGGTATCGGTGCGCTTGCCGCTCTCCGGATCGGCGCCGGTCTGGGGAATGCGTAGTCGCTTGGCCTCATTGCGATTCCACCAGCGGGTGGCATCGGCCACCAGCGCAGCGTC
>JALREG010000064.1 GCA_023253905.1 Burkholderiaceae bacterium | reverse complement strand
GGAGGCCATCTTCCCAAATTTCAGCTGGCTCGAAGAACGCCGGGCAGGTCAAATCGCGCCATGATTGTTCCAGAACGTGCCAAAGGAGCGAGCGCGGACGCAGCGCAAATTGGCGCGATCCGCCATTACTCGCGCCTCGATCGATGGCTAGATTGGGTCGATCGAAGACAGGAAGACCGATGTCCAAATCCGCTGGTTACCCCCTTGAGGCCGGGTGGCGCACGCTGCTCAAGGACCTCGGCGTGGATTCCGAAACACTCTTCAGGCAGGCCGCGCTGCCCGCGGGCCTGGCCTCACGCCTGCCAACGACGCTCACCACCGAGGAGTGGTTTCGGCTGTGGGGCGCTCTTGAGATCGAGGTGG
The DNA here is from genome assembly GCA_023253905.1 of Burkholderiaceae bacterium. The sequence continues at coordinate 7,597 of JALREG010000064.1, read as the reverse complement.
GCACTCCGACCTTTCCTCTCGACCTCATCCATGCGGCGTCCACCGAGTCGCTCTCGCCGCCCGTTTTTGCCGCGCTGTGCAGCCCCGATCTGGTCACGGCAGCCCAGCGTTTAAGCGCCTACAAGCGCCTGATCGCACCGATGCGGCTCGAGGTTAGCCTGAATGGGAACGGGCTGGACCTCAGCTTTCACTGGCTGCAGCCACCGTGCGCTGTCCCTGCCTCGCTCATCACCTTCGAGTTTGCGTTCGTCACGATGCTCGCCCGACTCGGCACACGCGAACATGTCGTCCCCCTCGAGGCTTGCAGCACGGTCGCGCCTACGCACACCGGAGCCGTGGCGAGCTTCCTTGAGGTACCCATCGTTACTGGGAGGGTCAACAGACTGCGCTTCTCCAGAGAAGACGCGCTGCGCCCGTTCCTGACATCCAACCCGGACATGTGGAGGACTTTCGAGCCGACATTGCGCCGAAGGCTGGCCGACCTCGACGATTCGGCCATGATCAGCGACCGGGTTCGATCGGCGCTGATCGAGGGCCTGCCAAGCGGCCAGGCCTCGCTTGACGCGACCTGCAAGCGACTCGCGATGAGCAAGCGCACCTTGCACCGACGACTTCGAGCGGAGGGAACCACCTACGGCGAATTGCTGAAAGAGACGCGACGCGGGTTGGCCCACCACTACCTGCGAAACACGCTCATCACGTCTGCGGAGATCGGCTTCCTGCTTGGATTCAACGAAACGAGCTCTTTCTATCGCGCCTTTCACACCTGGACCGGCAGTACCCCCGAGGCTACGCGAAGAGCGCTCGCCGAGGCAGGCTGAACTGAGCCGCCAGGGCTTCGCCCGCCGGGCAGCGGACCCGGTTCGGATGAGCGCCGCCACCGGAAACCCGAGCGCAACGGGCATTATCCTTGTATTCCTAAATATAGAGATTAGGAATGCAGGGAAATGGCCCGCAAACGTCAATCTTGGCGATTGGAAACGCGGCTCGCTAAGCCGGACGCGCCACGCGCTCGCCAACATGCTCGTCGAGCCCCGGGCAAGGCCCGCGACCGCCGTCAAAGTGTTCGGCGACGCGCGCATCACCATCGATCGACCCACGGAACACATGGTCGTTCGGCTGGTGGAACGAGAGCGCGCGTGCCTCGTGGAGATCGAGCAGCGTGTGCAACATCGCCTTGCCGATCATGCGGTGCGAGACGATTGCAATCGTGCTGGCAGGATGCGCGAGCCAGCGGCCGGCGATCTCGGCCTGCTCCCGCCCCGGATCATCGAGGTTCGAGTTCCATTGCCCCTGCATCCGGGCAATCGCGTTCCACTCTGTGCATCCGTGGCGGACGAAGTACAAGACCTTCTTCATGCCGGCTCCATCGCCAACGTCTCCTGCGGCCACTCGACATCCGTCTTCGCGCCCTCGTGCGCACAGGACTCATCGCGCAACGCGCGCGCGCACAATATCCTCGAACCCTCGATTCCGTGGGTTCTTGAGGGGGGATGAAATGCACCGTATGTTGATTCGTCTGCGCGTGTTGGAGCACAAGGTGGCCGAGTTCGAGCAGCTGGTGGCGGCGCTCAAGGCCAACGTGCACGCGAACGAGCCGGAACCAAAGACCTGGGAGGTGCGCCGCGTGGCGGACCAGCCGCGAACTTACGTGTACCTCATCGAGTTCAAGGACCAGGCGGCAAACGACGTCTACGCGAACGCGCCTTACCATCAGCGTGCGGCACCCGCAATCATGGCCTGTCTGGACGGCGACCCGGTATACGAGGCGCTTGAAACGTTCTACTAACGAGGCGGGGGCCAAGCCAGGTGAGGCCGAATGTCGGTTTCACGACCCGCCGAGGCTCCTCATCACCGCCGGAAGGCGCCGCAGATCGGCCAGCTCTGGTCTCGGCCCCCAGCGATGACGCCAGCGCTGACTTGCGGAAACGACGTAACGCGCCCACCCGCGGGAACGCGGCAGGCCAAACGGAAGCAGCCGATTGGACGCCATGACCGTCGCCCAATCTGCGGGCTCGCGCGGCGGCGGAAGGTTCCGGCGCCAACGTTCCAGGGGCACACCAAGCGCATCCTGAATCAGCGCCACCAGCCAGGAGATTCGCTGGATGCGTCGGACATCCCCAACCAGCGCACAGACGCGCTCGATGTCCTCGTGTTCGGCGATGCGCAATCGCAGCGCCAGATCGGCGATCCAACAAAGCCGCGCGCCCTCGGCCTCCATGTGATCGCTGCAGTGATGGTGGATCAGCGTCGCGAGCTCTCGCTCGGGCTCGAAGACACGCCATCGGCCATTCGGATCGAATCGCGGCGTGTAGCGGACCGCAGCCGAAGCGAGATCAAGACCTTCGAACAACCGGAATCGATGGTGCAGGTCGATCTCGAGACCCATCGGGTGCTGCAGGTGCACCGCATCGCTGGGCGGCTCTTCGATCGGCTCGAATTGCAGCGGGCGCAGGGCCGCGGCGGCGCTCGCAACGTCGAAGCCCGGCATCACCAGATCGAGATCCTGAAGGCGCCGGGCGCCGATGTCCGGCCAGAGCCAATCCACGTAGTGGATGCCCTTGTACAAGATCGGTTCGCCGCCCGCCGCTTCCAGCGCCTGCTGCACGTGGCCCGCGATCATGACAATCACGCGGTTACGCAGTCGATTCGCCTGCCAGGCCTGAAGGGCTGGGACGCGGACGTCATCCGGCACATTTTCGGCGCCCGGCCCGCGATCGAGCACGAAGCCCAGCGCAGGAAGCACGCGATTGGTGTCCGCGGACGTGCGAAACAGCGTGAGCGAGGCAGGGTCGAGCGCAGCGAGTCCGCACCGCAATGCAAAGGGGTCGGCCCGCGCTCCGCCGACCAGCTCCGCGAGAAACAGCCGGAGCAGTTCGTCGACGTGTTTCATCACTGCGCCCAGCTGATCATGGACACTCCCCACCTCGCGCGCGTGCACTGTATCGCTGAGCAACGCGGGCGCTCAAGGTGAACACCGGGCCACAGGCACACGGCAGGGGCGCTCGAGTCACATCAAACCGTCAGGCATGGCCGTCAGGACTGGGGCTCCGACTTGTCCAAGCTTCGTCCCTGGCCCTCGCCATGGCAAAGGCCAATCGCAGTGAATATGCTCGCGACGCCACCATCACTCGTCTGACTACCCGTGATCACGCACAGCATGCATCAACATCAAGGCTCCAGGACGTGACGCCCACCGCAAGGCGCCCGCGTGTCGCGGTGGTGATTCCGGTCTACAACCACGAACGTTACGTCGAAGCCGCGATTGCAAGCGTGCTGTCGCAGACTCGCCCACCGGACCGCGTGATCGTGGTCGATGACGGCTCACACGACGGATCGCGCGTTGCCGCGGCGCGCGCGCTGGCGGCCGCCGGCCCAATCCAGGTCGAGCTTCGCGCACAGACGAACCGCGGCGCCGCACGAACGCTGAATGAAACGATTGGGGCGCTAAATGAGGACATCATCGGCATCCTGAATTCGGACGACGCCTGGGAGACCAGACGCCTCGAGCACCTGCTGCCAACGCTTGATGCTGACCAGCCTTGCATCACATTCAGCGGCGTGGAGTGTTTTGGTGACGCTGACCAACCGGATTTGGCGCAACACCCCCGTTGGATGGCCGAAGCGTTTGCGCTCGGCGCGTGCTTTCCCGCGGTGGGGTTCGCGCTGCTCCTATCCAACATCGCGATCAGTTCAGGGAATCTGCTGTTTTCCCGTAAGTTGTACGAGGAAGTCGGCGGCTTCGACGAGACGATGCCCATCTGCCATGACTGGCAGTTTCTGCTGGACGCGCTGCCATTGACGGAACCCGTGTTCGTGGCAGATCCGCTCTATCGCTATCGCATACACGGCACCAACACTTACCGGGAACAGGCCGATCCCTCGGGTCGAGAGATACGATCCCTGCATCGTGCCTATCTGGCCTGGGCGACCGCCCGGACCACGAATCCGCTGGCGCCTGCGGCGCCCAACTTCCCGCGCTGGATGCCGTACTTCGCGTTGATCTGGCAGCGCCACCTGCCTGCTGCATACGAGATGCTGACACGCCATCTGCTGGCGTTGTCGCGTCGGTCGGCCGATCAGCCCACGATTCTCCCAGTCGGCATCGAGCAGGCGTGGATTGCCGATGCGCTGACCCAGTTCAAGAACAGTTCACGGACCGATGGGCCGCCCGCGCTGGCAGAGGCTCGCATGGCCGCCGCGGCACGATGGCAGGATGTCCGGCAGCGGATTCTGGGCGTCACACCGACAATACCGCGCGTCCGCCCATCACGATCAGCCGCTGCCACATTCTCCTGGGCCGGGGCGGCGACCGTCGTCGCCACGCACGACGTCGCCACGCTTCGCGACCTGAGCGAATTGACCGGGCTTGTGGCGGAGCCCTCCGACGTCGTCCTCGGTAGAGCCGACCTCAATGCGCTTCCAGCGCAGACGGTCTTCGTGCAGGACCAATTGCGGCACTATCGCAACGATGAGGATCGACTCATCTGGCTGGCATTGACCCTTGGCGAGTTCCTGTCAGGGGCGGCCGCCTGCCCGCTGCTACACGCCGCAGCGATCGTTGTGGAAGAGCGCGCGGTCTTGCTGTGTGGGGCGCCCCACGCAGGGAAGTCAACGACAACCCTACGCGCGTTGGCCCGCGGTCTGACCGTGTTGGGCGACGATCAGGTTCGCGTGGCGGTGGGCGCGCCGCGAGTGCAGGCACTGCCGCGTCCCGTGAAGTTGCGGGTGCCCCTGAGCGCCCCACTTCCCGACGGCGTAAAGCCGCAGGCGCGGCCGCTTCGCGGCATGCTAGAGGACGAGGAAACGTTGATGCTGCGCCGGGGCAATGCTGTCTCTCCCGATGATTGGTTACCGATTACTGCGGTGTTTCACCTCTCGCGTGGAGGCGGGAACACATGTGTCATACGGGAACTGGCGCTGCCCGAGGCACGCGGCCTACTGGTACCGCAGCTTCGCGGATGGAACGCAGAGGCGCCCAATGCCCTCGACGCCCAATACGTGGGCCTGCTTCAGGTACCCCACTTTGCGCTCGAGATTGGGGAACATCGCACGGACGAAGCGCTTGACCGCGTCATGGTTATTGCGGGGCAGTTGCGTGCCGATAGGTCTCGCATAGACCCCTGAGGGTCTGATGAACCTGGTTCCTCCTACCGACTGCCACGAAGATGACGTAGCGAACGTCCACGTATTCGAAACTCATCGGGCGAATGCTTGACGGGTGGTCGACCATCGCTCCGAAACCGACGCCGTCAGGGTGGCGGGGTCCGCGCGCTGACACGGGCCTGTCGCAGCCAGCGCCACGAGCGAGGAGATCGCCGCGCTCTCCACGCTGTTGTCAACGGACGGCACGGACAACACCGGCTCTGGCGCAATGCCCTGCTGCCGCAAAAAGTGCGCGAGGCTGTCATCCGACCCGGGCTGGCGGGCCATGGCTAGAAACATGGGAAGATAACGCCGCCAGGCGCCCGCCGTGGGCGCCATGGGGTTTTCGAAGGCTGGCTTGCACTGAAAGTAACTGCGCAGCACCGCGAGGCACTGGGCCCGATTGGTCGCCCTGTGGTTGCGCCAAGTGTTCAGCGGATGAACCCGGTAATCGAGGAGCGGTTCGGGCGTAAAAACAGGCTCCGTAAAGGGTAGGCAGCGTAGGATGAAATCCCAATCCTGAGTCAGCGGCAGCGCTGGATCAAAGCCGCCGGATTTCTCGACCAGTTCCCGCGAGAACACAAAGTTGCTCGAGCTGATCGACAAATTGGCCAGCAACAGGGCATAGCCCGCAGTCGGAACGGCGCCAGCCATGCGTAACGCATCCGCATACCAGCCCTGAAACCGCTCAAAGTCGTCTGTTCGGCCGGATTCGAAGCAACGCACCGCACTGAAGCCGAAAAAACGCGGGGCGGTTCCAGCCGCAGCGATGATCTTGGTCAGCCGGGATGGAGCAAACCGATCGTCGGAATTGAGAATCGCGAGAATGTCGCCGGTCGCAGCAGACATCAGCCGATTCAGCGTCACGCAGACGCCCGCGTTCGCCTGGCTGGCGAGCGCGCAGCGTACCCGGCGCTCGCCCCTGATGGCGCGGGCCGCAGCGTCAAGCGTGCCATCCGTTGAGCCGTCGTCGAGCACCAGAAGTTCGATCTCTGGCCAGTCTTGCGCCAGTGCCGAGGCGATGGCCTCGGCAACGTAGTGCTCATGGTTGTACGCCGGAATCAGGACGCTGACCCGCCGCCGTTTCCGGGCGATCGAGGGCGACGCCAGATGCCCTTTCGACATCACGTCAGATCGGCTTCGACCAGCCCCGCTGCGATCAGATCATCGGCGTATCGTTCGATGACCCGCGCCGCGTCGGGAACGCCCGCGCTCGACAACAAGCCGACGAGCTCCTCGCTGTCATCGAAATGATCCAGTGCGTCCCAGAGCACAGCCGCCGTGTCGTTCAGCAGAAAACAATTCATGCTGGCCAGATTCAGGACGACAGCGTCAGTGTCGACTTTGTCCGACTGGGTGAGGGCTGTCTTTCGAAGTCTCACAATGCAAGCCTCGAACTCTGGTTTGACGTCGTGGGTGCGTGCTCAATACGCCTTCGCTTCTTTCGACCACGTGAGGCTCAGGGTTGAAACGACCGGCAGCGCAACCGTGAGCCCAAGGCGTGCGACGAACTCCCGACGAGTCTGGTCGAGGTTACGGCTCTCACGCTGATCCGACGGCTGATCGACCGACGTGTCCGGCTGGTCGGATTGTTTTTGCATGTCATGTCTCTCTAGGACGGGAAGACAAGAGACTATTCATATTAATGTCAACTTTCAAGCACCAGTTCTTTCCAACGAGACATGAATCTGAACAATGCCCCGAATTGTGACTTCGTGGCCCGACCCACGCGCGCGAGAATTCGATCATCCAAGGCGGATCTTGGAAGCCCCTCGGCGGTGATCTCGTTTAGACTCGATTGCGCCCGAGCTCAGCCCACAGCACCAGACTCTACGCACTGGGGTGAGATGCCGCGTCGGGCGCCGTCCGCCCAGGAGTGTCATCGATGTCGCGCGTCTTTCTCCGGCTGCCCTTGGCCGCTGCGTTTGCGTGCTGTTGGCTGACCTGTACCGCCTATGCCGCGGGCGCGGGCGCGGACCTAGGCTCCGGGCCAGGCGCCGCTGACGTCGCCGCCACCCCGTCATTACGGCCCAGCATCGGCTTGGTGCTGGCCGGCGGCGGCGCCAAGGGTGGCGCCCATATCGGGGTGCTGAAAGTGCTGGAAGAGATGCGCGTGCCGATCGACTGTATCGCCGGCACCAGCATGGGTGCGCTTGTGGGCGGCGGCTACGCGTCCGGCATCCCGTCTGATGAGCTGGAACGGTTCGTCGTCGGCATCGACTGGAAAAAGGTGGTTGGCGGCGCCGGTCAACGCGACCTGCAGGCCATCGAACAGAAGCGTGCCGGGGCCACCTACAGCAACGATATCGAAATGGGCCTGCGCAACAGGCAGGCCATATTGCCGGCCGGTATTCTCAACACCAGCAACATCGAGGACCTGCTGCGCAGCTATGTCGCGGCCTCACGCCTCCAAGCCGACTTCGACCAGCTGCCCATTCCCTACCGTGCCGTC
>JALREG010000055.1 GCA_023253905.1 Burkholderiaceae bacterium | reverse complement strand
CGAGCCCGGATCCACCATACTGGCGATAGACCGACCGATCGCCCTGTTCGAAGCGCCTGAACAGGTTCGATTGCTGTTCCCCGCTCATGCCCGAGCCGGTATCGGTAATTGAGACCGAAACCGTGGCCTGCCGATCGGCGCGCTGGTGCGCGACGGCGTGCAGGACGACCGAGCCCTCGCGGGTGAACTTCACGGCATTGGAGAGCAGGTTGATGATGATCTGGCGAATTCGCGTCGGGTCGCCGGTCAGCCTGAGGTTCCGCGAAAATTCGCTCCTCACTTCCAATCGCAGCCCGCGTCGTCTGGCGTCGGCGCCAAACAGCGCCGCACATGAGTCAAGCAGTTCGGACAACAGGAACTGACGCACTTCCAGATTGAGTTTGCCCGCGTCGATCTGGGAGTGGTCCAGCACATCGTTGAGGAGGGTGGTGAGCATTTCTGCGGATTCGATCAGCCGCCTCAGGTCGGCTTTCTGGTTCGGGGCCTGGACCTCTGCTAAAAGGAGTTGCGCGATCCCGAGAATGCCGTTCAGCGGTGTACGGATCTCATGGCTCATCGATGCGAGGAAGTCTGATTTGGCATCGCTGGCTACCGTCGCCTGCTGGCGGGCCTCGACAAGGTCGGATACGTCCAGCATCACGCCATCCCAAATGGATTCGGACGGACTGATCAGACGTTTCTGGGCCCTGGTGCGCATCTGGCGGACGCGACCATCGCCTCCGGCGATGCTTATGACAAGATCGAGAGCATTACCTGCCCGAACCTGCTCCTGGACGACCAAGGCCAGGGCTTCTCGGGTATCGGGAACGATATTTTTAGTCAGCGTCGCTATTGGTACCGGGCCCGACGCCGCCGGGATACCCAGGTAGAGTTCCGCCGATGGCGAAAGATAGGTAAGAGTCCAACTGCGCTCGGCATCGAGGTTCGCGGAAAACAGGACGCCTGGAAATGATGCGGTGACACCGCGAAAGCTTCCTCGCAATTCCCTGAGGTTACGCTCTGACTGGGCCGCTTGAGAGCGGATCGACTGGGTCAGATTGTTGATCGCCTGGCGTACCCGAGCAAATTCCTCTGGCAGGCGGCTAAGTGGAGGGATCTCATGACTCGAGCGTTGAGCGAGATCGATCTGTTTGATCAACTCCTTAACGGGTTGGTGTGCCGTCTTGATTAACAGGATAAAAGTAAGCCAGGAAATCAAGGAGATGGCAGCAATCGCTCCGAAAACTGTCGACAGGGAGAAGGGTGCGACCGTGTTCAGGCTATCGGCTGGGCTCTGCACGACGGTGGTCCAGTTGAGGTCGTCAGAAATGCCGGCAAGTGGTTGATGCCGCGAAAAACCGATCAGCCACGTGGATGGATGGTAATTCTCGAGGCGTATCCAGCCGCTGGAGCGACGATCTTCTTGAACCTTCTGGGTGACCTCTTGTCCGATGCCCGCGCCCACGAGGCGGACGTCGAGCTTGATCACGGTTGGAAGCGCCGCCGCCAGACCCTGGGTTTCTGTGGGTATGGGCTGTACAAACATCTCGAGCCAGCGAGAGCCCAGATGAGCGATGACGATGCCGATGACCTCCTCGCCCCCATCCCGGACGGGATGAGCGAGATCGATGAGCCGCATTGGCTGCACAGCCTCTGATGGTGAAAGTGCCTTCGCACCTGAGCGGTCAGCTACCGTGGGTCCCTTCAGTGCGGACTGAAACCAGGGAAGACTGGATATCGTCGCCCCGACCAGTAAGTCCCCAGTCGCGGCGAGGACGTGCCCCTCCCGGCTGGCGTAGCCAATCCAGGCGTACTCGGGTTTTAACTGTTGCCATCTCTCAAGGTTGCGCCGCAGGGTTGGAAGGTCTTTGGTCAGTCCAACGTGAAAAATATTGTTCGCGCGTAAGGCGATTTCGTCGCTCCGATTCTCAATATCTTTAACGATTGTCTGCGCAAGGGACTCCGCGTGACGGCCGAGCCGCTCCCCCTTTTCAAACAAAGTTGTTTCGTGGAGGATATGGCTCACCAGCAGCCCAATGACGACTACCGAAATGACCATGACCAGCGAAAACGCGCCAACCAACCCGATACCCAGGGATAGGTTGTTCCGCCGCGCTAGCTGCTGACTGCTGGCTTGGTTCATCGTGTGCTCGCCCAAGAAAGACTTGAGGTACAACGCAATCAGACGATAGTGCTCCCCATCGCCCCGGCTGTGGAGGTGATCGATGAACCTGCTCAATCAAGCCTTGTTTCAGACCTTGCGGGAAGCAATACCCGCCGATGATCTGGACGAACTCATGCGACAATTGCTGGAGCATATTACCGCCGATACCGGCGAACTGGTGCGGCGGGCGCGGGCTTCTGAGTCGCGCGAAGTTCTGTTGCTGGCCCACCGGCTATCTGGCCTGGCGGCAAATTTCGGATGCGAAGCCCTGGCGGGCGTACTGACCCATGTTGAGACTGAACTGCGCGCTGATGCAGGCCGCCTTCCCAGTGCGGAAACGCTGGATCGGGTCGACAGCCTCGCACGAGCAACGGCCGCCGTGCTGGAAGAGATGGTTCGCAGCTAAGAGCCAGACTTTGGTCTGCTTGACGGGCGGGGGCGTTGATACGATCAGTCGGCCGTCATGCCGAGTTCGTCGATCAATGCGCGTATGCGCTGCATGTTGACCCGAAGCGTTGCCTCGAATTCAGTCGAGGATGAACCAACGGGGATGAAGCCCAGCGCGTTGAATCGCTGGCGGACCGATTCAACGGACATCGCCTGTATGACATCGCGCTCAATTTTCTGCTTGATTGAATCCGGCGTTCTGGATGACACCATGATGCCACCGCCGCTGGTCATATTAAAGTCGGGGTATCCAAGTTCGGCGACCGTAGGCAGGTCCGGCAATTGGTTCCAGCGCTTGGCCGCAGTCAGCGCCAGGGCGCGGATGCGCCCCGACCGTATCTGTCCCAGCGCGGACGCATCGAAGACGCTGAATTGCACCTGTCCCGAGATCACCGCAGTAACCACCTCTGCCGTGCCACGGTAGGGCACATGGTTGGATCGAACACCCAACCGTCGCAACAGCATTTCGGTGGTGAGGTGCGGGCCGGCACCAGTGCCCGACGAAGCATAGTTCAATCCGTGTGGCGACTTACGAATCGCGGCGACCAGTTCGTCAAGCGTCTGGATACCGGTGGAAGGGTCAACGCCCACGATAAACGGCGCATCCGCCACGAGCGACAGGGGCGTGAGCGCGGTGGCGGGATCGTAGCTCAGCTTCTTGTAAAGGCTGGCGGTGGTTGAATAGGACAGAACGTAGCCCATCAGCAGTGTGTAACCATCTGCAGGCGACTGCGCAACATAGGCCGACGCCACCGACGTACCAGCGCCCGGGCGATTTAAAAGGATGACAGGCTGCCCCCACATCTCGGCCAGTTTCTCCGCGAGTATTCTCGCGGCCGCATCGGCGGATCCGCCTGGTGCGAATGGCACGACGAGCCTGACGACCCGCTGTGGGTAGCTGGCGTCAGCTCGGCCCACACCCGGTATGGTGGTGGCAGCCAATGCAAGGCTGAGGCTGCGCAGCGTTTGGCGACGCGATGCGATGGGAGGCATGAGGTGTACGCTCCTGTGCGGCTATTCGCGCTTGATGCCGGCACTTCGGATGACGTCGGCATATTTAGTGACCTCTGCGGTCATGTATGCCTCGAGCTCGGCGGGTGTGGAGGGTTGGGTTTCGAAGCCCATCGTCGCATAGCGTTCTCGAACGCTGGCGCTACCGAGCACCTGAAAAATGGCTTCGTTGATTCGGGTCACGATGGCTGCCGGTGTCCTGGCAGGCGCAAGGATGGAGCCCCAGTTTGATACGTCGCAGTCTTTAAGGCCTGACTCGCTCAGCGTGGGGACATCGGGCAGAAGCGGGGAGCGTCGGGGCGTTGAAACTGCCAAGGGCTTGAGCTTGCCAGCGCGGTAATGCGGTACCGCCGACATGTCGGCGATCATGTAATCAACGTGTCCGCCGAGAAGCGCGGTCAGTGCCGGAGCGGTACCCTTCGTGGGAATGTGCGTGACGTCGATGTTGGCCCGGATCCGGAAGAGTTCGCCTGCCAGGTGAGGGCTGCCCCCGGTCCCTGAGGTTGCGTAGTTGAATTTACCGGCGTTCGCTTTGGCGAGCGCGATGAAATCGGCCAGATTGCTCACCTTCATGTCGGCGGGAACCGTGATGATGAGCGGCGAAATCGAAACCATGGAAATGGGCGCGAAGCTCCGGACCGGATGGTAGGGTAGGCTCGGATAGAGCGAAGGCGTGATGGTGTGCGAGGTGCTCGCGAAATAAAGGGTGTAGCCGTCGGGTGGGGCAGCCGCCGCATACGCCGCGCCGAGGGTGGCGCCCGCACCTGGCTTGTTCTCGATGATGACGGGTTGCTTCCAGAGATCGGTGAGGCCCACCGCAAGGAGCCTTGCCTGCTGCTCGGCTGACCCACCGGGCGGGAACGGAACAATGATCCGCACCGCTCGGGAGGGAAAATCCTGGGCTTGGGCGGCGCCCAGCCATCCGCCCGTGAGCAGGGCGGTGAGCGAGAGGGCCATCGCGGCCCGGCGTTGGACAAGTCGATTCATCGCGTCTCTCCTGAAGCTGGTTTCAGCAACAACGTCGCCAGAAAAAACCACGTGCCTGGGTGAACAGCTTTTCGTCGGCCTCGCTCATGGCGTCTTCCTCGGCTTCGGGAAGTTGCTCATAGGGAACCTCGGACTGCAGCATGGCCTCACGTCGCTGGGCGCTTGCGGCAAGATCGGGGCGGCCGGTCTCGGAAAGCACCATTCCGTAGCAATGCTCGGCTCGGGTCGATGAGATGTAGCCCTCGGCAAGATCGAAGGCTACGCGTTCGATCGGACGCTTCAGCGGGCTGCCGTAGCCGCCGCCCCCGCCCGATCGAAGAATGTAGGCGTCCCCGGCTTTGAGTTGGCGCCCCAGAACCTTGCCGCTGGGGAACTTGAGTTCGGGTTGCTCGCCAATCTGAATGGCCACTTGATTGCCTGCGCCCGGGTGTCCTCCGAAGAGGCCCCATGGGCGGCAGTGCACGCGTTCTACCTGTGCGTTGAAATTGAACTCACTTAGCGCACGCACTTTCTTCTCGGTACCCAGTCCGCCTTGCCAGGTGCCGGCGCCGCCCGAGTCTTCTCGAAGCCGGTACTGTTCGACCAGCATCGGATACTTGGCTTCCATCTGCTCGACGGGGCTGTTGTGAGTGTCGCCGTCGTTGATGCAGATTGTGGCGTGCTGGCCGTCCATGCCGTACTTGGCGCCCCAGCCGCCGCCCACCAGGCCTCCGGCAACCAGCCAGATGCGACCGTCATGGGGCATCCGTCCGTTGATGGCCGCCGACAGCAGGTCGGCATGATGCCCGGCGGTGACGCGATCGGGCACGGCTTCCGATAGCGCCTTGAAGATGGTGTCGACCACGGTCATGGGGAAGGTCATCCACCAGCGCATGGGCGCCGGCCGCTGCGCGCTCACCACGCGCCCGGGCGGCAGGATGATCTTCAGCGGGCGGAAGCTGCCTTCGTTAATGGGCTTTTCCAACGGGGTCGTGAGGCACTTGAAGGCGACCTGACAGCACGCCATACCGGCCGCGTAGCCCGAGTTGTAAAAGCCTTTCACCTGGCGGGCTACGTCGGTGAGGTCGATGGTCATTTCATCGCCCTGCACGGTGACGCGCACCGCGATCCGGATTCGCTGTTGCGTGTCGACACCGTCGTCATCCATGAACGACTCGGCCTCGTAGACGCCATCCGGGATAGACCGCACCCGTTCCCTGGCCACGGCTTCGGTGTTGTCCATGATGGTATCGATAGCCTGCAGCACAGTGGGCAGTGTGTGGCGACTGATCAGTTGAAGGAAGCGCTTGGCGCCGATTCGAACCGCGGCAACCTGCGCATTAAGGTCACCCATTGCCCGCTCGGGGATCCTGACGTTGATCCGAATGATGTCGAGGATCTCGCGGTTGACAACGCCTTGCCGCCAGGCCTTGACAATCGGCATCTGCAGTCCCTCGGACCAGATGTCCTTGGTCATGCCGTCGAGTGCGCCACCGATGTCAGCCCAGTGTGCCATGCAGGCTGAAAATCCCACCAGCGCTGACTGATGAAAAATCGGCACCACGAAGGTCATGTGGTTGAGATGACTGCCCGTGAGATAGGCATCATTGGTGACCATCACATCGCCTTCGTGAATGCCTTCCTCATCGAAGTGCTGCTTCATCTTCTTGACGGTCTCGCTCATCCCGCGAATAAACATGGGTAAGCCGATGCCGATCGAGATGGTTTCACCGTTGGCATCAAACAGCCCGACCGTGAAGTCCTGTGCTTCGTAGATGATCATGCTGTAGGCGGTGCGAAGGAGATTCGATTTCATCTCCTCGGTGATCGCCACCAGGCCGTTACGTACAATTTCGGTGATGATCGGGTCGGCGTGCTCGCGAGACCACTGCACAGTCGCTTGCTCGGTCACGGCCTTACTCCCGGTTCACTTTGATGATCAGATCGCCGAACGGACTCACGCTGAGCTCGTCGCCTGGAAGCACCACGGTGGTTGATGCGTATTCCTCAATCAGTGCGGGCCCCTGAATAACGTTTCCAGCCATCAACCGATCGCGGGCATAAACAGGTGTTGGCACAAAGCCCGCGGCGAGTTCGAAAAGGACCGGACGAACCTCGACCGGTGCTGCAGGGGAGGGCGAGCCGCTTGCCAGACGCTCCGCCTTGGGGCGTTCAAGTTGTCCGATGACCGAGCTGTGCAGGCTCACCAGTTCGGCGGGTTCCTTGACGGCATCAAATCCGTACCGCTTGAGGTGCTCCTCGTCAAACTGTCGTTTGATGCCAGCCAGATCACGATTGGCAAAGAGCTCGATCGGCAGTTCAACCGTGACGGCGTGTTCCTGGCCGACATAGCGCATGTCTGCGCCGCGCCGAAGCAGAATATCTTCCTCCGCAGCGACCTGGGGCGCAACGGCTGCCCGGCCTTCCTGCTCCATGGCCGCAAAGATCGACTCCATTTCGTCGAAGTCGAGCTGGGTAATGGGCTTGAACCAGGTCCGGACCGCATCGCGTCGCAGATCTGCCTGCAGCATGCCGGTAGCCGAGAAGTGGCCGGGCGAGGGTGGAATGATGACCGTTGGCATCCGGAGTTCGCGCGCCACCAGGCTCGCATGCAGTGGACCCGCGCCGCCATAAGCCACCATGGCGAAGTCGCCTGCATCGAGTCCGCGCTCGGTGGTGACCCGGGTGACCACATGCGACATGGTGGTGGTGGCGATCTGAATGATGCCCAGCGCCGCGCGATGGAGGTCGAGGCTCAAGGGCTCGGCGACCCGCCGATGGAGAGCGCTGGTGGCCGCCAGCAGGTCGAGCGGCATTTCGCCGCCCAGAAATTTGTCGGGTGCCAGTCTGCCCAGGATCAGGTTGGCGTCGGTGACCGTGGGGTCTTCGCCACCCAGTCCGTAGCAGACTGGCCCCGGCGAGGCGCCTGCGCTCTGCGGTCCGACATGAAGTGAGCCGCTGGTTTCTACGCGCGCGATGCTGCCGCCGCCAGTGCCGACCTCCTGAATGTCAATGAGTGGAACCTGAATCGGCAGGCCTTCTGAATAGCCGCCGACCATGATGCTGCCGGCCATCATGACTTCGCCGTCGAGGACGACTCCTGCTTTAGCGGTGGTTCCTCCCATGTCGAAGGCGATCGCGTTGGTGATTTGCAGACGTTCGCAGACCGAGCGCGCACCGATCACGCCGGCGGCCGGGCCGGATTCAAGCATCCGGATGCACTCGCGCTGCGCCTGCTGTACTGAAAACAGGCCGCCCGAAGATTGAACGACGAAGAACCCACCATGAAAGCCTTCACGGCCCACCGTGTCATCGATTTGCTTCAGGTAGCGACTGACGCGCGGGCCAACATAGGCATTGGCGGCCACCGTGGAGGTGCGTTCGAACTCGCGGTATTCGGTGGACAGTTCATGGGAAGCGGTGACGAATACACCGGGCAGTTCCTCCTGCACCCACTGCTTGATCTGTAACTCATGGGCGGGATTGGCGTAGGCATGAAGCAGCAGGATCGCGACCGCCTCGATGCCCTGCGATTTGAGCTCGACGCAGATCTGCGCGACCGCCTCCTGGGTTGGCGCACGCAGCACTGATCCGTCGGCGCGGATCCGCTCGTTGATCTCAAAGCGAAGCGACCGAGGAATCAGCGGCTGGTGCTTTTGAAAGAACAGGTTGTAGGCGTCGGGTCGATTGATCCGCCCGATTTCATAGATGTCTCGAAAGCCCTGGGTGGTGATGAGTGCCGTCCGTGCGCCATTACGCTCGAGGATGGTGTTGATGGCGACTGTGGTGCCGTGCAGAAACAGCCGCGTGTTGCCGATCGCCTCGCCCGACTTCTGGATTCCGTTCAGGATGCCGTGAACCATGGCGAGCGGCGTGGTGAGCGCCTTGCCAAAGCGGGTGCGCCCGGTCTGTTCATCGAAAGCGACCACGTCGGTGAAAGTGCCGCCGACGTCGGATGCGATTCGAAGATGAGCCATAAAGGAGTCCGTGGTGCGTAGAGGTGAAACCGGATTGTGAAGGCTTCACTGTTGACTCGAAAGCCCCTTTGGCGTAATTGATCTGTGCATTAAATGCACAAGTCATGGAGGGGCTATGCATGCTGAACATCGTCCGAAACGCCGTTCCTCAGTTTTTGCTGAGCTGCCCCCCCTGGTTCAATGGGATGCCGTCGATCCATCCGCCGAGTCTGTTGCTCGCGGTCCGGTGCCGGTGGGCGAAATGCCCAACCTGCAGATGCTCAGCCTCTTTGTTTTGGTGGCGGCGGAGGGCAGCATCTCGGGCGCGGCGCGGCGAATGGATTTGTCTGCCTCCATGGCGAATCGCAAATTGGCGGCGCTGGAGCGCCTTCTCAACGTCCGCTTGTTTGAGCGAAGTACGCGCGCTGTGAAACTGACTGTCGCCGGTAAGCTCGCACTCGGTTGGGCGCATGACACCTTGCGCGGCTACGGTCGCGTGCGTGAGGATCTGGATGCTCTCCTGCATCGGCCATCCGGGGTGATTCGGCTGGCGGTCAACCACTACGCAGGGACCCACTATCTACCGGGGCTGCTCAACGAGTTCCTCGTTCAGTATCCTGCTATTCGGATCGCGATCACCACGACCGAAGATATCGAAGAGATGCTGGAAGCGAAACACGATCTTGCGTTGGTGCTGGGGCGCATCCCCGACAGCAGGGTGATCGCGGTCCAGTTGCGCCCTTATCGACGCGTGCTCTGTGCCTCACGTTGTTATCTTGAACGCCACGGCCATCCCAAGTTCCCAACCGATCTGGCCCGCCACGCGCTCCTTGTTCACTCCACCCAGGAGGCTGGGCACTGGTGCTTCAGGAGGGGTACGAAGACTTTTGAACTGCGGGTTCGCGCGCGGGTTGAAGCCGACAATCATCTCGCGCTTAAGGAAATGGCGATTGCGGGTCTTGGCATTGCTCGCCTCGGCGAACATATCCTCGAGACCGAGCTCTCAAACGGGAAGCTGGTTGAAGTGCTCAGCGACTATGTATGCACGTATCCAGGCGGTGAAAACCCGGGGCTCTGGCTGGTCTATCCGCAGCAGGCGGCAGCTCTGCGCACTCGCGTGCTGATTGAGTTCCTGCGGCGCAATCTGTCCACACTGGGTCGCCCGGCAAGCCTGAACAAGGTTCCGAGGCGCAAATCTTCTTTGCTTGTACCGCCTCCTGGAAGTGCCTAGAATCAAATTAAGGGCCTACCGCAGCGCCGGCGCTGGCCCCGCTTCAAACAGGCGCATCACTAAAAGGGGGAGACCATGATCGGACGCGCTTGCGGGCTCGCTGTATGGCTGGGCCTGATCTGTTCGCAGGCAGTTGCGCAGCAGGAAATCAAACTCACGGTAGCCTCGGGACATCCGGCCGTCACCGGTTCGGTGGCGATGATCCGCGATGTGTTCATTCCTGAGGTCGACAAGCGTCTGGCCGCAGGCGGCAAATACAAGATCACCTGGACCCAATCGTATGCGGGGGCGATCGCCAAGCCTCCCGCCATGCTGAAAGCCATTGAAGACGGCGCAGCCGACGTCGGGCATGTGCCGTTTCTGTTCAACGCTGATCGGCTGCCGCTCGAGCAGGTCACGTACGTGACGCCTTTCGGGCCCGAAGATCCGGTGAAGCTCGCGCAGGTCATCAATCAGTTGCGCGAACGTGTGCCCGAGATGAATCAACAGATCCTGCGGCATAAACAGGTGATCCTCGCATCGCTCACCACCGATGCCTATCAAATCGTCGCGAAAAAGCCGCTGCCTGGAATCGCCGACTTCAAAGGCGTGAAACTCGGTACCGCAGGCCAGGCCGCCAACTGGGTACGCAACACGGGCGCTGTCACAGTGGCGGGTAATCTCACCACCTTCTACAACTCCATGCAGACTGGCGTGTTCGATGGCGTGATTACCTTCGACACGGCGATCGCCGCCTACAAGTTTCACGAGGTGGCTCCCTACATCAACCAGGTGGGATTCGGCGCGATGTACGCCTCGGGCCTCACGGTGAACGAACGCCGCTGGAAATCGTTCCCCGACGAAGTGCGCCAGGCCTTTCTCGAGGTGGCGCCGATCTACGAGACCAAGTCCGCCGAGTATTACCGCGACGCCGGCGCGAAGAGCGTTCGAGACGCGCTGGCGCAGGGCGCGAAGCTCGTGCCCGTCACCGCGGCCGAGCGTGCGAAGCTCGCAGCCATGCTGCCCAACATCGCGGCGGAGTGGGCCAAAGCGGCCGAGGCCAAGGGTCTGCCAGGGGTTCGTACACTCAAGACCTACATGGAACTCAGCCGGGCAGCGGGCGTGGCACACGCGCGGGCCTGGGACCAGGAATGAACCCCAACGCCGGGCTGTTCCAGCGCCTGACCGCGCTGCTCGCGGGTGTGGGGTCGGTCTGGATTGTGTTGGTCATGTTTCTGGTCTGCGCCGAT
Organism: Burkholderiaceae bacterium; assembly: GCA_023253905.1. The sequence continues at coordinate 7,546 of JALREG010000055.1, read as the reverse complement.
GTGGCGGGGCGCTACCTCATGAATCGGCCGATCGAAGGCGTCGCCGAGGTGGTGGCGCTCTCGATCGTGGGGATCGTGTTCCTGCAGCTGGCGCATACCCTCTCGGTGGAGCGCTTCATCCGGTCGGATGTGTTCATCTTGCCTTTGTTACAGCGCAGGCCCCGCGCGGGCTATGCGCTTCAGGGCGTGCAGCATGTGATCGGCGGTTTGCTATGCCTGATGATGCTCGCCTTTGTTGCGCCGGTATTGTTAGAGGCCTGGACCGAAGGCGACTATGTGGGTACAGCCGGGGTATTCACAGCGCCCAAATGGCCCATCCATTTCATTGTCTGTCTGGGCGCGGGGCTCACTGCCATTCAGTATTTTCTGCACACTTGGCGTGATGTCCGAGTGGCGCTGGGTCACGCGCCTCCACCGGTACTGTCAGAGGACGCCCCCAAGCATGATTGAGCATATCGCCCCCAATCTGAAAGGTGCTCCTCATGGGTGCTGATGCCGTCATCGGGTTGCTGTCCATCGCGGCCATCGTGGTCCTGATTCAGACCGGCATGCATGTGGCGGTTTCGCTCCTGGCGGTGTCGGTGGTGGGGCTCACGCTGATTCGCGGCGACTGGATCATTGCGGGCAACATGCTTGCCCAGGCGGCAACCGAGTCAATTGCCAATTATTCCTTTGGAACCATCCCACTGTTTGTCATGATGGGGTTTTTCGTGAGCGTATCGGGTATCGGGCGCGATACCTTCGATGTCGCCGGGCAGTTATTCCGGCCCTTTCGTGGCGGCCTTGGTATGGCGACGGTGTCGGCCAATGCGGTGTTCGCCGCCGTGAATGGCACCAGCATCGCGTCGGCTTCGGTCTTCACCCGGGTGGCGGTTCCCGAGTTGCTGCGACTGGGTTATACGCCGCGTTTTGCGGTGGGCGTGGTAGCGGGATCCTCGGTGCTCGGGATGCTCATTCCGCCCAGCCTTCTCATGATCCTGTTCGGAATCGTGGCTGAAACCTCGATTGGCGATCTCTTTACCGCAGGCATCGTTCCCGGGTTGCTTCTCACCCTGGTTTACTGTGTGATGATTGGCGGTTTTGCCCGCTGGCGGCAGCGCTTCGTGTTTGTTGGCGATGGCGAGCTGGGCCGTGGCAATCAAACCATGTCTGTGTCGGTGATGATTGCGAAAGCCGCACCCATTGTGTTGCTGGTGGCCGCAGTGCTGGGGGGTATTTACGGCGGGGTGTTTACGCCGATCGAGGCGGGCGCGATTGGAACGCTGTGCGCGATGCTACTGGCCATTTCCAAGCGTGCGCTCGATCGCCGGACCATCATCGAGATTCTCACCGAAACCGGAATTGTCACCGCTGCGATTTCTTTCCTGATCGTGGCGGCTCACCTGTACGCCACGATGCTGGCCTCATCCGGGTTACCCAATGCGATTTCTGGTTGGGTCCAGGGCAACAACCTGAGCTTCTGGTCCGTGATGATTGGATATCTGGTCCTCATCCTCGCGCTCGGCACCATTCTCGATTCGGGCTCCATCGTTCTCATCACGGTACCGCTCGCCCTACCCATTTTCACGGGCTTTGGCACGGACATCATCTGGCTGGGCGTGGTGACCGTCATTGCGGTGGAGGTGGGGTTATTGACGCCGCCGCTCGGTGTCGCCTGCTTTGTCGTGAAGGCTAACTTGCAGCAGCAGGGCATCACGCTGAATGATGTCTTCGCAGGATCATTTCCCTTTGTGGTCGCCATGACATTTACGCTGATTCTGGTCACGGCGTTTCCGCAACTCGCGCTGTTTTTTGTCCGATGAGGAGGTAGGTAATGGCTGCCTGGCAGTTTCAAAAAGGGCTTCATGATCTCGGTAATGGTCTCTGGGCTTACCTGCAGCCAGATGGTTCCTGGGGTTGGTCCAACGCGGGCCTGATCGTCGATGGCGACACCTGCCTGCTGGTCGATACCCTGTTTGATGTGCAGCTCACAGGCGAGATGCTGGCCTCCATGCGGGCAGCCACGCCAGCCGCCCGGCGCATACCGCGGGTGGTGAACACGCACAACAACGGCGACCATGTGTTTGGTAACCAGCTGGTGGCCGACTCCGAGATCATCGCATCGCGTGCATGCGCTGAGGACATGGAGCTGCGCCGCCCCGAGGACATGGCCGCCATGGTCAGGAACTGGCGCGAGCTGGGGCCAGGTGCCCAGTTCATGCACGAGACCATGGGCCAGTATTTCCGCTTTGATGAAGTCAGGCACACGCCGCCCACGCGCACCTTTGAGGGGCGTCTTGATCTGAAGGTCGGCTCAAAGGATGTGCACCTGATCGAGGTGGGTCCGGCCCACACGCGGGGCGATGTGCTCGTGTGGGTACCTCAGGACAGTACCGTGTTTACCGGCGATATCGTGTTCATGAACGGTCACCCAATCCTCTGGGCGGGGCCGGTCAATAACTGGATCGCAGCGCTCGATCTGATGATGTCCTGGGACGTTCAGACGGTGGTGCCCGGGCACGGCCCGATCACCGACCGCTCAGGGCTACAGGGGCTTCGCGACTACTTTGTTTACATCCGTGACGAAACGCGCAAGCGCTTTGATGCGGGAATGAGCGCGGAAGAAGCAGCCTGGGATATCCGCATGGATGGCTGGTCGCATTGGCTCGATGGCGAACGTATCGTGGTGAATGTCCACGTGCTGTACCGGGAGTTCGCCGGCATGCCACTGGAAAAACGCGAGGAGGGCGAGGTGCTTCGGCTATTCGGACTGATGCGTAAATATCGCTGCGAGAAATGCGGCGGGATTCATCAGCCCCAAACAACCTGAGGGGAGAGCCAGCGCGCACGCGCCAGCCCTATCGTGGCGTGCGGCGCGTTGCGAGCAGAATGCCTGTGGTGTCAATGCCATAGCCATAGCCCAGGCGGAAATTGATCGGCGCGGCTGGGGCCTGCTCGAACAGTCGCGTGAGCGCGGGCTGGTGCATGTAATCGAACATCTGGATGGGGCGGGTGTAGCGGCCAAAGGGTGTGACCTGCCAGACGCCAGGGTCGTAACCCGCCAGCGGTACGCCGGTGTCATCTTGAAGAATGCGCACACTCTGCTGCATGACCGTGGAGCGGATGCGAAGGAAATTTTCGGCGTGCGGCAGGTAGGAGGCGCTTTTGAAGAAGGCATCCGACGGTCCCAGTCGCTCGATGAACTTGATGAACGCCCCATCAGAGAGACCGACATTCGACAGATCGATGCTGAAGTAGAAAAGCTTCCGATCGGTGGCCTTCTCTCGATCGCGGAAACTGATTTCGATGCCGTTGGGGCGTACACGGGCGGGAACGGGCAGGGTGACCGTACCCCCGTCTTCCGTGAGGCCCAGGTGCCGCACAGCGGTGATCTCCATGCCGGAGCGCGCAAGAAACACGTACAGGAGTGGCATTACGCCGGAAAAGGCGTGCCCCTGCAGGTCTTTCAGCATATCGGCGGTAATAAAGAAACTGGCATCGAGAATGCTTCGAAGCGATTCGCGCAGGCTCTCCAGGCCCCGCTGACGATCTTCACCTGACAGAGGGTCCAGACGAATCATTCGCCCGGGGGGCTCAAGACCCGCGAGTACATAGGTGCGTGCGTCGGGAAAGAAGTTGCGGGCGTAGAGATAATCGGGGCCGCTGAACATATAGAGCAAGGTGGGGCTGGGCGGGCCGAGGTGCGCGGCCGACCAGGCGCGAACGGGCTCAAGCTGCCGGCGCTCCAGCCGCCCCCAGGCCGCGTTCATCTGCTCGGAATGCGTTGCCCACGCGGGTTCCTGGGTAAGCGTGTGGACGCTCGACTGGGCATCCGGTGCGAGGCCGGCCAGATAGCGGGCGACTTCATTCTGGTGGACGCCGCCCGCCAGGGCGACGGACATGCTCAGGGTTGAAGCAAGGGCAATTGAAATCAGGCGAATTAGACGGGTCATGGTTGTCCGAAACAACGGGTTGTCTCCACGGGATTCTGGGTCGGCGGGCGAGGCCGTGTATTTTGCTGCGGATTCATGAAATGCTTTGTTCTGGTCTGGCGCGGGCAGATGGATCTCGCGGGAGCGCAAGGGTCAGTCTGACGCGAAGAGATCGCGCGTATAGACCCTGTCGGCGACATCGGCGATCTCGGGCGTGAGGCGGTTTGCCACGATCAGATCGACCCGCTGCTTGAAGCTGGCGAGGTCGTGGGTGACCTCGGAGTTGAAGAAGCGCGGTTCCTTCAGCACGGGCTCATAGACAATCACCTCGACACCTTTGGCCTTCAGCCGCTTCATGATGCCCTGAACGCTGCTCGCGCGAAAGTTGTCGGACCCTGCCTTCATCACCAGCCGGTAAATGCCCACGGTTTTCGGATTGCGTTTGAGGATGTCAAAGGAGACGAAGTCTTTACGGGTGCTGTTGGCGTTGACGATGGCTTCGATGAGGGTTTGCGGGACATTGGCGAAATTGGCAAGCAGTTGCTTGGTGTCCTTGGGCAGGCAATAGCCACCGTAGCCGAAGCTGGGGTTGTTGTAGAAGCTGCCGATGCGTGGATCGAGGCACACGCCTTCGATGATTTCGCGCGTGTCCAGACCGTGTGAGGCGGCATAGCTGTCGAGTTCGTTGAAATAGGCAACCCGCATGGCGAGGTACGTGTTGGCGAAGAGCTTGATCGCTTCGGCCTCGGTGCTGCCCGTAAAGAGCACCGGCACGTCGGGTCTGAGGGAAGCCTCCTGAAGGAGCGAGGCGAACGCCCGCGCGCGATCTGATTGTTCGCCCACCACAATACGGCTGGGGTACAGGTTGTCGTGCAACGCCTTGCCTTCGCGCAAAAACTCGGGACTGAAGACAATGTTCTGCGTGCCGTGACGCTCGCGTGCAGCCAGTGTGAATCCCACCGGGATGGTGGACTTGATCACCATCAGCGCCCGCGGATTAACGGCCGTCACATCACGGATGACCGCATCCACCGAGGCGGTATTGAAATAATTGGTGACCGGGTCGTAGTCGGTGGGGGTGGCGATGACCACAAAGTCGGCGTCGCGCCAGGCGTCGGCCCCATTGACCGTTGCCCGCAACTTGAGCGGCTTGGTGGCCAGAAATGCGGTGATGTCGGCGTCTTCAATGGGCGACTGTCGGGCGTTTACCTGATCAACCTTGGCGGCAACCAGGTCGACCGCGACCACCTCGTGGCGCTGCGAAAGCAGTACTGCGTTGGAGAGGCCTACATAGCCCAGGCCGGCGACAGCGATTTTCATTGGGGAACAATCAGGCTGGAGATGCCGGAATGATAACCTCGGCGAGGACCGACTCAGGCGCGGTTCGGGATTGTCAGCGCGCCTCTTCAGCCGTTCACCATTCCCAGATTCATCACAATGCCGGTCAACTGGCTTGCCCGGGGCGAGGACAGATAGACCACCGCATCGGCGACCTGCTCGGGGTCGATCGCAGGGGTGGCGAGTTTGTCTCGGAACAGGTCGTCAACGCGGGATTCATCGCCGTAGTGCTGTTTGGCGAGCCCGCGCTGGATGGTGTCGATTCGCTCGGTGCGGGTGGAAGGTGGGTGCACGCCCATCACCCGGACACCGTGCTTGAGCGAGCCCTGTCCGAGCGCCTTGGTGAAGGCGGCAAGCCCGGCATTGGCGGTTGCCCCGCAGATGTATTCGAAGGTTGGCCGCTCGGCCGCCATGCCGATCACGTTGGTGATCACGCCCTGGCCACGGTCGCGCATGGCCACAAACGCTGCGCGCGAAAGCGAGATGTAGGAAAACACTTTGAGTTCCCAGGCATGTCGCCAGGCGGGGTCATCCAGGCGGTCGAGGGATCCTGCAGGAATGTCGCCCGCGTTGTTCACCAGAATGTCCAGGTCGCTGCACAGGGCAGCGGCTTGCGCCAGATCAGCGGGGGCGCGGAGGTCGAGCGCGTAGGTTTCCACCTTGACCCCGCGCGCCGCCTCGATCTGCCGCGCGAGCGCCTGGAGGGCTTCGCCGTTACGCGCCACCAGCTTCAGCCCGCAACCTTCAGCCGCAAACGACCAGGCACACGAGGCGCCGATACCTTTCGAGCCGCCGGTGATCATCACGGTTTTGCCTGCGAGTTTGAGATCCATGAGAGTCCTTGAATGGAGAGGGGGAAGTGCAGCCTGGTGCGCGATGATGCCCTGAAGTTTCGCCGGTCGGGGCCTTGGGTTTCGCGGATCCGAGTGGTGGGCGGGGTAGCATGGCTGCTTCACAGGATGGTTCCCCATGTCTGACGCTTACCTGAGTTTTGCAAATTCCCGGTTGGGCTCGGTCATCACCTCGATCCTGGGCCTGCCGCAGCCGCAGCCCTTGCGCCGATTCAGCCGCCATCAACCCGTGCTCGACGGCGAGGTGCTGGTGGGGGCGGGTCCCCAACCGGGTTTGCTAGAGGCGTTGGTCGCTTCGTTTTCGGCCATGCAGGGGAAGACGCTCGCGCATGACAGCCTTCCGCAGTGGACCGCGATCGCCAATGCAGCGGGGCTGATGTCGGGACGCTGGGTGGTGGGCGATACGCCAGGCATGCGGGTCGATGCGCTCGTGTTCGATGCCACCGGTCTGCGCGATGTCGTGGATGCCGAACCGCTTTATCACTACCTCCATGACGCGATTCGCTCGGTGCGGCCAAGCGGACGGATCGTGCTCCTCGGTCGGTCGGCTGACGGTTGCGTAAATCCGGGGCAGGCGGTTGTTCAACAGGCGCTAGAAGGACTGATGCGGTCGGTTGCGCGCGAGGCGCGACGCGGGATCACCGTGCAGCTTCTGCGGGTTGCCCACGGCGCGGAGCCCGTGCTCGAAGGCGCGCTGCGGTTTCTGCTCTCGCCGCGCAGTGCTTATGTGTCGGGGCAGGTGATTACCCTGGCAGCCCCTGGGAATTGGCTGGGCGCTGAGATCGACTGGCAACACCCGCTCGGGGGTCGGACGATCCTGGTCACGGGCGCCTCGAGAGGAATCGGCGAGGCGATCGCCGACGTACTCGCCCGCGATGGCGCGCGGCTGGTCTGTCTCGACGTGCCTCAGGCCCAGGCGGCGCTGGATACCGTGGCGAGCCGGCTGGGTGCCCGGGGCGTGGCGCTCGACATCACAGCCGATCATGCGCCCGCTGAACTGGCCGCCCTGGCGGCGGAAATGGGCGGCTGGGATGGTGTCATTCATAACGCTGGCATCACCCGCGATCGGACGATCGCCCGGATGCGGCCTGAACTCTGGCAGCAGGTCGTCGCCGTCAACCTGCAGGCGCCGGCACGGATCAACGAAGCGCTGCTCGCGGCCGGGGCCCTCAAACCTGGGGCGCGGGTGGTCTGTCTCTCATCAATCTCCGGTATTGCTGGCAATGCCGGGCAGACCAACTACGCGTTCTCCAAGGCGGGGTTGATTGGGCTGGTGCGCAGCCATGCCGAGGCTTTTGCCAGCGGTTCGATGGCCATCAATGCGGTGGCGCCTGGTTTCATTGAGACTGCGATGACCGCGGCCATTCCGTTTGCGATTCGCGAGGCCGGGCGGCGAATGAATGCAATGTCCCAGGGAGGGCAAACGATCGATGTGGCAGAAGCCGT
>JALREG010000438.1 GCA_023253905.1 Burkholderiaceae bacterium | reverse complement strand
CAACACCAACCTCTGTCTGCAACAATCGAATTTCGTCGCGCAATTCGGCTCGCACTTTGGCATCAAGCGCACTCAACGGCTCGTCGAGAAGCAATACTTGTGGCTCGAAAACTAGAGCACGAGCAAGCGCCACACGCTGCTGTTGACCACCCGACAGCGATTCAGGATAGCGGTCCTCGAAGCCTGGAAGGCGAACCCTTGCTAACGCCGCTTTGATCGCATCGGCCAACCGGTCGTTAGCACGCCCGCGCATTCGAAGCCCGAATGCAAGGTTGTCAGCGACTGTCATGTGTGGAAAAAGCGCGAGTGACTGAAACACCATGCCGATGTCGCGCGCTTCGGGAGGAACGTTGGACACGTCGTGGCCGGCGATCAGGATGCTTCCCGACGAGGGTCGCTCCAGCCCTGCGATCATGCGCAGGGTGGTGGTCTTGCCGCAGCCACTGGGCCCTAGCAGCGAGACGAACTCTCCGCGCGCGACTTCGAGCGACAGATGGCTGACGGCCTCGGTGCTGCCGAATCGTTTGGTGACGGCATCTAGCCTGAGCGCAGACGTAGTCACCCGAGCACCTTGCGAATGCCAACCCATCGTTCGATCAGCCAGGCAACCGCCAGCGACAGAATCACCATGGTGGCGGACACTGCCGCTACGCCTGGATCGAAGTTGTACTCGACGTAGTTCATGATGGCCAGGGGTAGGGTGGGTGTTTTCTGGTTCACGAGAAACAGGGATACCGAGACATTGTCGAACGACAAAATGAATGCGAAGGCGCATCCGGCAAACAGCCCGGGCCTGATCAGCGGCAGCGTGATGTGGCGAAAGACCCCCCAGCGGTCAGCTCCAAGGGTGCGTGCGGCTTCCTCAACTTGGCGGGGCATGCTGCCAAGGCTCGCCAGACAGGTTCGGACCACATAAGGCAGCACCACGACGCTGTGGGCAGCCCAAAGTCGGAGCGGCGCATCGGTGACGCCGGTTAGCACCGAGGCCACCAGGAGCGAGAGGCTCAGGACGATTGCGGGCACCAGCAGCGGCAGCATCAGCATGGTTTCGATTGGCTGAGCGATCCGCGCGGGCGCGCGGCGAATCGCAAGGGCTGCGGCGAGGCCCAGCGGTCCGGCGACCGCAACGGCTGCCAGCGCGAGCCAAAGGCTGTTGAGTGCCGATCGCCAGAAAATTTCCTTTTGCCAGGCGGCAGCGAACCAGCGGATGCTGTAACTGCTGATTGGAAAGCCGATCAATTCGCTGTCGGAAAACGCCACCACCAGCGCGATGAGAAGCGGCGAGAGCACAAAGCCGACTACTGCGCTCAGCCAGACGACTCCGATGAATGCAGCGAGCGTTCTCATGCTGGCCGCCGAGTTCCAGACAGCGCCAGAAAACCCGCGACCAGCAGCAGCATCACGATGAGCAACATGATGGAGAGTGCCGCCCCGTAGGCCCATTGAAAAGATGCCGAGAACTGTTCGTAGATCACCATAGGAAAGACAGGTGTACCGTTTCCGCCGAGCACTGCGGGTGTGACGAATGCACACATGGCCAGTGTGAACACCAGCAGGACACCGCTTCGTAGACCGGAACGAGCAAGTGGCAATGTGATGAGCAAGTGCGTCCGCCAGCGGCTGGCGCCGAGGGTCGAGGCGGCCTCCAGTAAAGCACGTGGAATGCGCTCGAGCGACGCGAGCACGCTCAGCACCATGAAGGGCAACAGGATATGCGTGAGGCCGATCACGATTCCGAGATCGGAGTGCATCAATTTGAGTGGCTGGCTGATCAGACCAAGCGCCGTCAGCGCCTCGTTGATGAGCCCCTTTCGGCCGAGTAGAACACTCCAGCCATAGGCGCTCACCACCACGCTGATGAGGAGTGGCAACACGGACGCATAGACCAGCAGATTGCGAAGCGGGCCTCGGCTTTGCCAGCAGGCCACAGCAAGCGGAATGCCCATGGCGAGCGTGAGCACGGTGACTGCGGCGCTCAAGGCAAGCGTCCGGATGAGTCTGCCGAGCACAAACCCATCGCCCAGCAATCGCCGGTAGTGGTCGAGCCCCAGAGGCCCGGACAGGAGCGTCTCCCACCCGTCGCCCGGCCGGAAACCCGTGGACAGACTGAGAAGCAGCAACCCCAGGCAGGGTACTGCGACGAACGCCGCAATCAGCAGGATCGCCGGCAGTGCAAGCCAGGTTGAGTCGGGGGCTGCTATCCGCTCTTTGGCCATGCCCGGATCAGCTGGTGATTTCCCGGCGGAAGCGTTCGCTGATCTTTGCGATGTCGACCTTTCGCCAATCGATTCGCATCAACTGGCTGTGGGGCGTGACACGCTCGCGTGCCCGACCGGTAAAGACCGCCTCGCGGTTGCAGACGCCATATTCGATCGCGTTGCCGAAGCCTTCCTGTGGCGTCTTGGAAAGTGCGAAATTGACGAAATCGAGTGCGGCGTCGCGCTGCGCGGCGTTGCGAGCCACATGAAAGCTCAGCACGCCGATCGGTGCGCCTTCCTTGGGTGTGACGAACTCGACCGGCACGCCGGTGTCCTTGAGCATGAAAACGCGTGCGCTGTACCACGCGCCAATGGCGGCCTCGCCACGCTGAAGAATGGGAACGGGCTCATTGTTGTTTTTGAAGAAACGTTGAACCGCCGGCTTGAGCCTGCGAAGCGCTGCCCAGCCCGGATCGAGGTTAGTCGCGCTGCCGCCGTTAAGACTGGCAGCGATCACCACCGTTTCCTCAGCGCCGCCCGAGGTCGTATCGGGCAGCAGAATTTTCCCCGCATGCTCGGCTCGCCAGAGGTCACTCCAGCTGCTGGGCGCGTTACGGATCTGGTCGGTACGATAAAAAAGCCCAAATGGAGCATAGTTAAAGCCGATTGCCTTGCGATCGAAATAGTCGAAAAAGAGCGGATCGATCTGGCTGGCGTTCGGGATCAGCTTTTCGTCCAAGTCAAGAAACACACCGTCGGTGCGAATGGCGGTATGGGTGACGGGCAGCGACAAGAACGGCAGGTCGATTTCCGGGCGCGCCCTGTTGACCATTGCGCTGGTGAGCCACTGATCGGCTCCGCCCGTGGTGATCAGGTTCACCTTGAAGCCGGAACGCTTTTCCCAAGGCTCGATGACATGGGTGCGGTAATGCTTTTCATAGATACCGCCGAAAGCCGTGGTGGTGATGGTCTTGGTCTGTGCCCGCACGATCGCGGGAAAACCGGCGAGGGAAGCGGTGGCCGCGGATGCGCTGGCAAAGCGCCGGCGCGCAGCGCTGAACTGGACAGAGGTCTGGCTGGCGTTCAACGAAGTCTCCCTGTTATAGCGAGTGATCGGCGCGTTAATCAGCCCGGATATTCGCCGTCCGGATGACCCGCGTCCATGATTCCGATTCTGATCGTACCAGCGATGCCAGCGCTTCTGGACCAACAAACCGAATTTCGATGCCCGCTGCCGCAGCGCGCTTGCGCGTGTCGTCCTGCTCGAGCGACTCACGAAGCGACGCCGTGAGCCGCGCGAGCGCATCGGCCGGCGTGTTCACCGGAGCGAACAAGGCCACCCAGCCCTCAAGCTCGAAGCCCGACAGCCCCGCCTCCGCCGTGGTAGGTACCGCCGGTAGCCCGGGATGCCGGTTCTTTCCAGTGGTGGCGAGCCCGCGCAGCTTGCCGCTCTGCACGTGCTGCATCACCGAGGGGGGCGTCGTGATGAAGAGTTGAACCTGCCCGGCCAGCAGATCTTGCATGGCGGGACCTGATCCGCGATACGGTATGTGCAGCATCTGGGTACCGGTTTGCAGCTTGAAGAGCTCGGTTCCGATGTGAGCCAAGGAGCCATTACCCTGTGACGCATAGTTGAGCTTGTTAGGCTCGCGTTTCAGAAGCTCGATGAGTTCGGCGAGTGTCTCGGCGCGCACCGATGGGTGAACCGCGATCACATTGGTAGCCACGGCCACCATGCCGATCGGGGCGAAGTCCTTATGCGCCCAGTTGAGACCCTGCATCAGTACCGGATTGGCGAGGTGAAAGGCTGAATACGACGTCAGCAAGGTATAGCCGTCTGGCGTGGCACGCGCCACATGGGCATAGCCGATATTGCCGCTCGCGCCGCCGCGGTTATCCACCACAACCGGCTGACCCAGGAGCCGTCCCATGGGGTCGGCCACCATGCGGGCTGTGGAGTCGACGATACCCCCGGGTGGGGCAGGGACCACCAGACTGACCGGCCGGGTGGGAAAGGGCTGCGACAGCGCGGGCCCCGCTGAAGATAGCCCGATGCAACTCGCGATAATGAGAATAGAACGGCGCACGACGAACCTCCAAAAAAGGAAAGGCTAACCGGCGCGGCGCTACGCGAACCTCTTCGCCCCCATTGGGCTATGGGCATGGGGCCCGAGGCGGAACGCGGTTGCGATCGCGCCGCGATGATGGTGCAGGCCCTTAATTCAGGCTCAGAAGGTTGGAAGCAGGCGCGGAATGATGAACTGACCCTCGCCCCACGACTCGGTGTGGGGTCGGGCACCACCGGCCACTTCAAGAACTGCTGTGAACACCCGGTCACCCGCTTCATCGAGATTGATCCGACCTTCGATCAAATCGACCAGCGCTACGTCAATTCCGTCCGACCATCGTTGGACCGTCTCGGGGTTACCGCACACTTTGATTGTCGGGGCGAGCGGATTGCCCGACGGGTTGAAGACGCCCATCGAGAACAGCGTGATCTGCGCACCGGCGGCCACCATGCCGGTGATCGAGCAGGGGCT
>JALREG010000016.1 GCA_023253905.1 Burkholderiaceae bacterium | reverse complement strand
GCAATCAGCGGCAGATACTCATCGGGCACCGTCTGGCCCACGCAGGTGTTCACCATCTCGGCAAGCAGATCCGGCGCGGGCGGCGGCGCAGCCTGCGCGCGACCGCTCGCGATCGCCTCGAGAAGCTCAGCGCTTCGCTCATGAAGGCGCGCCCTGAGCGCAGGCGGCGCATCTTCCATCCAGCTCCACGGCCCGCGAATGTGCGGCCGGTAGCGGGCAAGCTCAGCCCGGTCGCCAGAGAGCTGCACATACATCATGAGGAGGGGTGCCAGATCGGCGCCTTCGATCAACGTGCGAAGCGACGGCGTGGTCATCTGAAACCGGGTCCGGCGCTTTCAGCCGGTTCGAAGTACACGGTGAGAAATCCTGCCCGGCTGCGCGACGCGCCCGCCGACACATGGCCCAGGAGCCCCGGACCTGCAATGACAAGGAGCCGTTCAAGATCGGCGGGCGTGCTCCGGAAGTGGGAGGCCAGCGTTGAAAGCGGCCAGGCGATATCGGCGACTTGCAGGCCCGCCTCGTAGAGATTGAGGTCGAAGGCACGAATCGGTTGCCCCGCCTCGCCCAATTCAAGCCACTGTGGCTGAAAGCCGGGATAGGCTGCAAGCGAGCGTTCAAGCACGGCGTTGACCGCAACACGCACCGGTTCAAGCATGGGCGTGGCAAGCAGTTGAGCACCCCGCGTTCGAATTTCTTCGGCAGACAACCCGGGACGGCATCCATAACGCGTCTCGACCCAGGCCTCCTCCTCACCCGGCTGCCACTTGAAACCACGGAAGAGTTCAATCGGAGCGTCGCCGGGCGAACGGTCCGCCAGACGATCCCGGTACTCTGCATAGACCTTGAAGACGGGCGCCTCATCGCTTGACCGGGGCAGCTCGATCCCCTCGAATCCGAACAGCACCGTACTCGCCGTGCCAAGCGACTGCGCGAATGCATCAAGCGCGGTTTCGGGCATGCCCACCGCCCGCGCGGCGGCGATGAGCGCCGCTTCGGAGGCCGAGTCGGTGCGCACACCAAGCATGTAGCGCTGTGTGATCAGGCGCCCTGGCTCGAGCTTGAACGAGCGCTCGTACTGCGCGGCGAGCCCCTGCGCCTCGAGCGCCTGAAAGGGTTTGAGCGCGGCCTGAAGCAGGGGATCGGATTCGCCCGGCAGATTCATGGGCTCAGGTATTTCCCTGATCGCGCTTCGGAACCGCCTCGTCGGGAAACATCACGGCAACAATCGGGCCGTCGGCTCGCCAGCTGTGACAGCCGTCGATGAATCGGGGCTGCACTGCGATGCGGTCCGCAATGGCCTCAAACCCTTCAGCGGTGCGTAGCGACCAGTTGCCAAGCGACTGATAGGCGACCGTCGGCATCTGATAGAGCATTTCACGTACATGCGTGCAACCGAGCGTACCGCCTACCCGCTCATCGACCGCCCGGCGCCAGCCTCGCGCGAGACCCAGCCCAAGCAGGGTCCGAAACCGTGCCTGCGCTTCCGGGCAGGTGGGGTAGGGCGCGCCGGGAATCGACACATGAATGTCGCGAACCGTCATCTCGCCATCAATGGTGAGGCGTACCCACATTTCATGCACCACATCACCGGGCTCGCGCACGCCTCGTACCGGCTCTTCATAGCGATACGCCTTGGTGTCGATGATCCGGCCTTCGAGATCGAACAGGCCATCGTCGCGGGCGAAACTGTCGTAGACGATGCGGCGCGTATGAAGCGCGCGGCGAGGGGTGGCGGCAGGCATCCCAGCCACGGGTGCTGGGGGCGGAAACAGATCGGCGCGATAGTGCCGCGAGGCGGGGAGTTTCATGGCAGACAGACACGAAGGAAGAAGCGTGGGACAAGCAGAGAACGATCGAGGGGCAAAGCTCACGGCAGCCGGACCGCGACCCGTCACGGTCTGGAACCCACTTTCCCTGACGCAAACAGGGCCAGCTCGATCAACGTAGACTGTAGCAGCCGCTTCCTCAAACCCGAAGCCGCCGATCCGTTTACCCCCCCGCGTCGATGCCCGCCTCCGCCCTCCCCCGTCTGACCCAGGCGTCACTGCCCCTTACCCACAGCGTGATGGCCACCAATGAACGGGGCGAACCGGTCGCCGTCAAGGTGCCCGTCGAGCGGGCGCTCACCCTCTACCTCGATCGCGCTGAAGTCGTCACGCTCATGACGCTGGGCGCGCATCCCGAATGGCTGGTGCTCGGATATCTCCTCAACCAGCGGTTGGTCGACACGGTCGCTGAGGTCGAATCGGTCACAGTCGATTGGGAGACCGGTGCAGCGGCGGTGAAGACACACCGCATGACGCGCGCCAGCACCCCGCGCGATGCTTCCCGCGTGGTGACCACCGGCTGCGGACAGGGCAGCCTGTTCTCCGATCTGATCGACACCCTCGCCGCCGTGCCCGATACGCCATCTGGTGTGTCGCAAGACACGCTCCTCGCGATCACCGACACCATCCGACGACACGACACGATCTACAAACAGGCGGGCTCGGTACACGCCTGCGCACTCTTCGAAAATGACCGGCTCCGCCTGTTCGTCGAAGATGTCGGTCGACACAATGCGCTCGACAGCATCGCGGGCTGGCGCGCACTCCAGCCGCCTGCGTCCGACCCGGTAGAGCGCTGCCCCGTGCTCTACACGACCGGACGCCTCACCAGCGAAATGATCATCAAGTCGGCGCAGATGCAGGTACCGGTGGTGGTATCGCGAAGCGGCACCACCGAGATGGCGATCGAAGTGGCGAAAAAGCACAGGGTTTGCGCCATCGGGCGCGCGCTCAATCAGCGGTTCACCTGTTACACGCATCCGTGGCGGATCCGCTTTTCAAGCCTGCCCGAGCCGGCCCGTGACCCCACACCGGAGTTCCCGCAATGACCGAACAATCTCACCCGGCACGCGTGCGACGGGGACCGTTGCCCGCCACCGATGCAGACACCCGGGTCGCCATCGTGGGGGCAGGCGCCTGTGGGCTCACCGCGGCACTCGCCCTCTCACGCGCCGGCATTGACTGCGTGGTGATCGAGCGCGATGCCGTCCCAGCCGGATCGACTGCCCTTTCCTCGGGATTCGTGCCCGCAGCCGGCACCCTCGCGCAGGCCCGTCAGTCGATTCACGACACCCCGGCGCTCCTCGCGCGCGACCTCGCCGGTAAGACCCACGGCACCGCCGACCCGGTGCTCGCTCACGCCTACAGCGAAGCAGCCGGCCCGGCCGTCAACGCCCTGGAAACCGCGCACGGCATCACCTGGCAGGTACTCGACAATTTTCTCTACCCCGGTCATTCGGTGCATCGCATGCACGCCGTGGCCGAACGCACCGGCGCGGCCCTGATGGGCCGGCTTGCAGCAGCTGCGGAGGCGGCAGGGGTGATCGTACTCACCGAAGCCCGGGTCACCGAGCTGTGGGCAGATAGCGCAGACGCCCTGCAGGCGGTTGGCTATGTTCGCCCCGACGGCACGACCGAGCGCCTCGCCTGTCGCGCGGTGCTTCTCGCCTGTAACGGCTACGGCGGCAATTCAGCGCTCCTCGCGGAACTGCTGCCCGAGATGGCGAGCGCCACCTACGCAGGGCATGTCGGTAACGACGGCTCAGCCATTCTCTGGGGCCGGCAGCTGGGCGCGGGGCTCGCCGATCTGGGTGCTTATCAGGGCCACGGCTCGTGGGCCATCCCGCAGGGCGCGCTCATCTCCTGGGGGCTCATGATGGAAGGCGGCGTTCAGGTGAATCGGCTGGGCGAACGGTTTCATGACGAGACCCAGGGCTACTCGGAGGCGGCGGTGCATGTACTCGCCCAGCCCGACGGCATTGCATGGAATGTGTTCGACGATGCAATCCTGCAGTTCGCTCAGGATTTCCCCGATTTTCGCGAAGCTCAGGCGGCCGGCGCAGTGCGACACGCGGCCGATGCCGGCGAACTCGCTACCACGATCGGCTGCGCGCCCGATACGCTGGCACGCACGCTTGGCAACGTGCGCGAGGGCACTGACCCGGTCACCGGCCGAACCTTCCGCCGGGCGCTCGCCGGAACACTTCATGCGGTCAAGGTGACCGGCGCGCTGTTTCACACCCAGGGCGGGCTCGCGGTGGACGCGCACTGCCGGGTCCTCGATGCGCGAGGGCGCCCGTTTCCCAATCTGCTCGCCGCGGGCGGCGCAGCGCGCGGGGTATCAGGCAATGCCGTGTGGGGTTACCTGTCCGGTAACGGGTTGCTGAGCGCCATCGCAGGCGGTCATATTGCTGCGGCGAGCGGAGCCCGAATCGCCTGAGCCAGGGCGCCGATTCCGCTCAGCTAAGCGGCAGCGCCACATGCTGCCGGAAGGCGGGCCGCATCATCATTTGGCGGTAGTACGC
>JALREG010000404.1 GCA_023253905.1 Burkholderiaceae bacterium | reverse complement strand
CTCTGGAAATCGGCCAAGCCCGATGAGCCTGGCGAGGCGCGTTGGCCGTCGGCGCATGGCGAGGGTCGACCAGGCTGGCACATTGAATGTTCAGCCATGGCCACGTCGCTCCTTGGAAACACCATTGATATTCATGGTGGGGGTGCCGACCTGCAGTTCCCGCATCATGAAAACGAAATCGCCCAGAGCGAGGGTGCGCTCGATTCCCAGTTCGTGCGCTACTGGATGCACAACGGCTTCGTTCGGGTCGATGACGAAAAAATGTCCAAATCGCTTGGCAATTTTTTCACCATCCGTGAGGTGCTGAAAAAATTCGATGCCGAGGTGATCCGCCTGTTCATTCTGCGGGCGCACTACCGCAGTCCGCTCAATTATTCGGATGCACACCTCGAAGACGCGCGTCAGTCGCTGCTACGTCTCTATGGTGCGCTGGGTGACGATGAAGCGGCTTCGCAGCCTGCGCCCATTAATTGGTCAGATGCCGCCTGCGTGCGTTTTCGCGAGGCTATGGACGACGACTTCAACACACCGGTTGCGCTCTCGGTGCTGTTTGAACTTGCGGCCGATGTTCACCGCGGTGTGGCGGGCGCCCGCGAGCAATTGCGTGCGCTTGCCTCGGTGCTTGGATTGCTCGGACGAGCCCCCCAGGCGGTGCGTCGTAGCGGGCTCGGCGGTTCGGAAGCGGGCGCGGCGGGTGCCTCCGACAGCGCACTGATCGAGTCCCTCATTGCCGAGCGGGCGGCCGCCAAGAAGGCCAAGCGTTATCAGGACGCCGACCGCATCCGGGCCGAGCTTCTTGCGCAAGGCGTCGTGCTCGAGGACACCCCTGCCGGCACGAGCTGGCGCCGCGCGTGAAGCCTGCCTACTGGGACGAGGCCTGCCGCGAGCTCGCGCGCGCCGACCCGGTCATGGGCGGCATCATCCGTTCGGCGGGAGCAGTCCATCTCGTGTCCCGCGGTGACCCATTCGTCACGCTGTCGCGCTCGGTGGTGGGGCAGCAAATTTCGGTGAAGGCTGCGCAGACCGTCTGGGACCGGTTTTCCAAGGCGGCGCGCACGGTGGAGCCGCTGCGGGTTTCGCGCATGCGCATGACCACGCTTCGCGGCTGCGGCTTATCCGAGCGTAAAGCTGAATACATCCGCGACCTGGCGGCGGGGTTTGTCCAGCGGCGGGTCGATCCGGAGCGCTGGCCTGATCTCCCGGATGAGGCGATCATCGAGGAGCTCACGGCCGTTCGCGGCATCGGGCGCTGGACAGCAGAGATGTTTCTGATTTTTAATCTGCTCCGCCCCGATGTCTTTCCCGTTGATGACATTGGGCTGCTTCGCGGAATCGGCTGTGCATATGGCGATGGAGAAAAAGTCAGCCGGGCGCATGCCAGCCAGTTTGGCGAGCGCTGGCGCCCCTGGCGCACGGTCGCTACCTGGTATCTGTGGCGCAGCCTCGATCCGTTGCCGGTGGAGTACTGATGAAGACAACCTTTCTTGATTTCGAAGCGTCCATCGCCGATCTTGAACAGAAGATCGAGGCGCTGCGCTTTGCGCAGGAAGACTCGGCGATCGACATTGCCGAGGAGGTCGATCTCCTCAAGAAAAAGAGCCAGACCCTGCTGAAGGACACCTACGCCAAGCTCTCACCCTGGCAGGTGGCCCTGGTGGCGCGGCACCCGCAGCGTCCCTACACGCTCGACTACATCGCTGCGCTCTGCACCGACTTTCACCAGCTTCATGGCGATCGTGCGTTTGGTGACGACCCGGCCATCGTAGGCGGCCTTGCTCGTTTCAACGGACAGTCCGTGATGGTGATCGGGCACCAGAAGGGGCGTGATACGCGCGAGCGTGGCTATCGAAATTTCGGCATGCCGCGTCCCGAGGGTTATCGCAAGGCCTTGCGGCTGATGAAGCTCGCGGAAAAATTTGAAATCCCCGTGCTCACTTTCGTGGACACACCGGGCGCATTTCCCGGCATTGGTGCGGAGGAACGCAATCAGTCCGAGGCCATTGGTCGCAATCTCATCGAGATGGCGGCGCTGCGCGTGCCCATTGTCACCACCGTGATTGGAGAGGGCGGCTCGGGCGGGGCGCTCGCCATTGCGGTGGGTGACACGGTGCTCATGCTGCAGTACTCCATCTATTCGGTGATTTCGCCTGAGGGGTGCGCGGCCATTCTTTGGAAAAGTGCGGAGAAGGCGCCCGATGCGGCCGAGACACTCGGTATCACCGCGCACCGGCTGAAGGCCCTCGGCCTCATCGATCGCATCGTGAGCGAGCCGCTCGGTGGCGCACACCGTGACCCGCAGCAGATGGCGCAGCTCCTTCGGCGTGCGATTTCGGATGCACTGCGCCAGCTGCAGGCCATCGATGTGAAGACGCTGCTTCGTCAGCGGCACGAGCGCATCCTCGCCTACGGCAAATTCAAGGAACTCGGGGCGAGCTGAGTACGCGTTGCCTGATGGCCCCCGACGATCCGGTCGTTCAGTCAGTCCGTCAGGCGCTTGCCTCGCTACCCGCTGGTGCGCGGCTGGTGGTCGCTTCAAGCGGCGGCGCTGATTCCACTGCTTTGCTTCATGCCTGCGTGGCGGTCGTTCCCCCTGAATGGCTGATTTCCTGTCACGTGCATCACGGCCTGCAGTCGGCAGCCGATGAGTTTGCCGCCCACTGTGCGAGCGCCGCGCACCGGCTTGGTGTGCCCTTCGACCTGCGGCGGCTCGATGGCCGTCCGGCGCGGGGCGAGTCGGTTGAGGCCTGGGCGCGCGAGCATCGCTATCGGGCATTGAATGCCTGCGCGCGGGACGCGGGCGCGGTGGCCGTTCTCACCGCGCACCATGCGGATGATCAAGCGGAGACGCTGCTGATCGGCCTGGCCCGTGGCAGTGGCCCGGATGGCTTGTCGGGGATGCAGCCGGAGAGTGATCGCGACGGGATACGGCTCATCCGGCCGTTTCTGTCGTTGTCGCGCATGAGTCTTCGCAACTACTGCACGCGGCATGGGCTTGCGGTGATCAGTGACCCCATGAATGACGATCCGGCGCGCCTCCGATCGGCGCTCCGCGCGCAGGTGATGCCCACGCTTGTCGGAGTGGCGCCCGCCTTTGTGGCCAATGCCGCGCGCAGTGCCGGTCTGATCGCAGAGGCCGCCGAACTCGCGCGTGAGTGGGCGCAGATCGATCTGAAGGATGCGGTGGACGCGGGGGGCGCACTGCGGCTCTCCGGGCTCAAGACGCTGTCACGCGCGCGGCAGGCGAATGCGGTCCGGTATTGGCTGCGCGAACGGGGAGCGCCCGTACCCTCGCAGGCGCGGCTCTCGGCGCTTCTCGTCCAGGTGTTCGATTCCGCCTCGGCGCATGCGCTCTTGCGCCATGCCGGTTGGTACGTGGTGCGTTATCGGGATCGATTGCAGGCGCTTTCACCGCAGGCGGTTCTGCGGCCCGATCGGCCCGCACCGGGGGAGTGGAGAGGTCGCTGGGCAGGTGAGTCGGTGCTTGGGGTTTCCGATTGGGAACTTGAGGTCTGCGTGAGTCAGCTGGGAGATGCAGAGGCCGGGTTCATGGTGGATCGCGCCCTGCTTGAACGGGGACCGATTGTGCTTTGTGCGCCCTCAGCGCGGCTGCGGGTGAGGCCTGCCGTGAAGTCGCGCTCGCGCGAGGTGAGAAAGCGCTGGCAGGAGCTCGGGGTACCGCCCTGGCTGCGTGGCTGGCTGCCGGAGGTGAGGGTGGGGGAGATGACGTTGGGCGTAGCGGGGCTGGGTAGGGCAGCGGAAAGCGTGGCCCTCGGGGCGTGCGGCGTACCCAATGCAGTGAAGCTGTCGGTGCGTGTTTCAACCCCCGGAGACCCTCGACGCTTGTGGGTGATGGACTATAATTGAGGGCTTTGCGCTAAGCGGCCAAGCGCCGCAACACTCATGGCTTTAATCGTTCATAAATATGGCGGCACCTCGATGGGCTCGGTTGAGCGCATCAAGAATGTTGCTCAGCGGGTGGCCAAATGGCATGCGGCCGGGCACCAGATGGTGGTGGTGCCTTCTGCCATGTCGGGCGAGACCAATCGGCTGATCGGGCTTGCCAAGGAAATCCAATCTGAGCCTGATCCGCGCGAACTCGACATGTTGGCCTCCACGGGCGAACAGGTGTCGGTGGGCTTGCTCGCCATGGCACTGAAGGCGATCGGCGTGCCAGCGGTAAGTTATGCGGGTTGGCAGGTGCCTGTTCGCACCGATAACGCGTTCACCAAGGCCCGCATCGAATCGATCGACGATTCTCGTGTGCGTTCTGATCTGGGCGCGGGCCGGGTGGTGATCATTACCGGGTTTCAGGGCGTTGATGCGAGCGGCAACATCACCACGCTGGGCCGAGGCGGATCGGACACCTCTGCGGTGGCAGTTGCCGCGGCACTTGCGGCCGAAGAGTGCCTCATTTACACCGACGTGGATGGTGTTTACACCACGGATCCGCGCGTTGTGCCCGAAGCGAGGCGGCTCGCGCGCGTCACCTTCGAGGAAATGCTCGAGATGGCGAGCCTGGGCTCAAAGGTGTTGCAGAGTCGTTCGGTGGAGTTTGCCGGCAAATACCGGGTCAAGACGCGGGTGCTGCAAGCGGCGCGTCACGAAAAATTTGACCGCGAGATCATGAACGAAGCTGGCGCCATGGGCTTTTT
>JALREG010000290.1 GCA_023253905.1 Burkholderiaceae bacterium | reverse complement strand
AATCGGTTGCTCGCGCGGTGGGCCGACCGGGTGCTGGAAGCCTGCCCCGGCACGCTGGCCGGTGCGGTGTGCACGGGCAACCCGGTGCGCGCCGACCTGGTGTGTGCCGATTCGCCTCGCGCGCGGTATCAGGCGCGAAGCGGCCCGCTGCGGCTTCTGGTGGTGGGCGGCAGCCTGGGCGCGCAGGCGCTCAACCAGATTGTCCCGCAGGCGCTCGCGCAGATCGATTCCGACCAGCGGCCGCAGGTGATCCATCAGGCAGGGCGGGCACACGCCGAGGCGCTCGCCGTGCGCTACCGCGAACTGGGTGTGGTGGCGCAGGTGCCGAGTTTTATTGATGACATGGCCGCCGCACTCGCCGAGGCCGATCTGGTGATTTGCCGGGCCGGCGCGATGACTGTTGCGGAACTGGCCGCCGTGGGCGTCGCGAGCGTGCTGGTGCCCTTTCCCCACGCGGTCGACGACCACCAGACTGGGAACGCCCGCTTCCTCTCGGAGCAGGGCGCTGCCACGCTGATCGCCCAGGTCGATCTCACCGCCGAGCGCCTGGCATCGCTGATTGCCGGTGCAAATCGCGAGACGCTTGCCGAGCAGGCTGAGCGGGCTCGCTCGCTCGCGCGTCCGCGCGCGGCGCACGAAGTCGCTGACATCTGTGAGGCACTCGCTTCGGGAGTCCGGGCATGAAGCACAAGGTGAAGCGTATTCACTTTGTGGGTATCGGCGGGGCCGGCATGAGCGGCATTGCCGAGGTGCTGCTGACGCTTGGCTACCGGATCAGCGGCTCCGATCTTGCTGATTCGGTGGTGACCCG
This sequence comes from Burkholderiaceae bacterium, assembly GCA_023253905.1. Next base: position 2,148 of record JALREG010000290.1, on the reverse strand, counting down.
ACGGCTTACTTCCCTGGGCGCTCAGGTAATTACCGGCCATCAGGCGGATAACGTGCGGGGCGCTGACTGTGTGGTCGTGTCCTCGGCCGTGCGTCCCGACAATCCCGAAGTGATTGCCGCGCGCAATCAGCGCATCCCGGTGGTGCCGAGGGCGTTGATGCTCGCTGAACTGATGAAGCTCAAGCAGGGCATCGCGGTGGCGGGTACGCATGGCAAGACCACCACCACCAGCCTGATTGCGTCGGTACTCGCGCGCGGGGGCATGGACCCCACATTCGTGATCGGAGGGCTTCTGAACAGTGCCGGGGTCAACGCGCGTCTCGGTGCAGGCGACACCATCGTGGTCGAGGCCGATGAGTCGGATGGCTCGTTTCTCAACCTGTCGCCCATGATCGCAGTCATCACCAATATCGACGCTGATCACATGGACACCTACGGCCATGACCTCGCGCGGCTCAAACAGGCGTTTGTCGAATTCACGCATCGGCTGCCGTTTTATGGCGCAGCCGTGCTCTGCATCGATGACGCTCAGGTGCGTGAAATTCTCCCCTTCGTGTCCAAGCCGGTACTGAGCTACGGGCTCACCGACGGTGCGCAGTTTCGCGCAATCGATGTCACGCCTGAGGGCCCCACCATGCGCTTTACGGTACTTCGTGAAGACGCCGATCCGCTGCCGGTGGTGCTCAATCTCCCGGGTGTTCATAACGTGCGCAATGCCCTTGCCGCGATCGCTGTGGCCGACGAACTGGGCGTAAGCAACGAGGCGATCGTTGCCGCGTTAGCCGAGTTCCGCGGGGTCGGCCGGCGTTTCCAGCGCCATGGCGAGGTCGCGGTACCGATCTCATCCGGCGGGGGATTTTTCACGCTGATTGACGACTATGGCCACCATCCCGCCGAAATGAGCGCAACCATCGCTGCAGCGCGCGGTGCGTTCCCGGGGCGGCGTCTGGTGCTTGCGTTCCAGCCGCATCGCTACACACGAACGCGTGACCTGTTCGAAGATTTCGTGCGCGAGCTTTGCACTGTCGATTCGCTGGTTCTTGCCGAGGTCTACGCCGCGGGAGAGGCTGCGATCGTTGCCGCCGACGGACGGTCGCTTGCGCGCGCGGTCAGGGTGGCGGGCCGGGTCGAGCCGCGCTTTGTCGAACGCATCAGCGAGATGCCGCGCGCGATTCTCGATAGCGTTCGCGATGGTGATGTCGTGCTCACCATGGGTGCAGGATCGATTGGTCAGGTGGCAGGCGGCGTTCGCGAACTCGCGAGCAAGGCCGTAGCGGGGGCAGGTCGTGACTGACGCCGTACGCCAAGACAAAGCGCAGGCACTGGGCCGGGTGGCGGTTCTGATGGGTGGCGCATCGGCGGAGCGCGAGGTGTCGCTCATGTCCGGCGCGGGGGTGCTCGCGGCGCTGCGCGAACGTGGGGTGGATGCGCATGCCTTCGACCCGGCCGAGCGGGAACTCGGTGAATTGCGTCGCGAGGGCTTTGCGCGCGCCTTCATTGCGCTCCACGGCCGATTCGGCGAGGACGGCAGCGTTCAGGGCGCACTGGAGCTGCTGGGTATTCCGTACACCGGGTCGGGCGTGCTGGCCTCAGCCATGGCCATGGATAAGACCTGCACCAAGGACATCTGGCTTGCGCGGGGCCTGCCCACCCCGGCGTTTCGACGCGCCGCAACGATCGAGGACGCGCGCCGAGCGGTCAACGAACTCGGTCTGCCGCTGGCGGTCAAACCCAGCCGCGAAGGGTCCAGCATTGGTTTTTCACGCGCTGAATCACCTGAATCGCTGGAGGCTGCGTTCGCGCTCGCGCGGCAGTACGACAGTGAAGTCATCATCGAGCGATTCATTGATGGCGCCGAACTCACGGTGGCCATTCTGGGCTCAGGCGCGGCCGCGCGGTCACTGCCGGTGATCGAGATTCGTGCGCCAGCCGGCAACTATGACTATCAGAACAAATATTTTGGTGACGACACCCGCTACCTTTGTCCGGCGCCGCTGGTACCCGAGGTGGCGCGCGAGGTGGCCGAGATATCGCTCGCCGCCTACCGTGCGATTGGCTGCGAAGGCTGGGGCCGAGTCGACCATGGTCTCTTCGACGACCATCGAGGTGACCGATCCCGAGACCGCGCGCAAGATCCTGCGGGTGATG
>JALREG010000196.1 GCA_023253905.1 Burkholderiaceae bacterium | reverse complement strand
CGATGCCCGCGGTCTCGAGCGTATCGGTCACAGCCTTAAAGCCCACCCAGCAGCCAGAGAACCGTGACATCGCGAAGCCATGCAGGCCCAGATCGAGGTAGTCCTGCACCGTGGCGGGCGCAAGCACCGGCATGGAGACCGCGATGAAAATATGGTCGGTCTGCGCGGCTACGGTTGAGGACTTTGCGCCGTGATCATCACCGCCAATCGCCAGCACCCCGCCATGCGCCGCACTCCCTGCCTGATTGGCGTGACGAAACGCGTCGCCGGTTCGGTCAACACCCGGTCCCTTGCCGTACCAGATCGAGAACACGCCGTCGTACTGCGCACCCGGAAAAAAGTGCAGCTGTTGCGTGCCCCAGATGGCGGTGGCCGCCAGGTCTTCGTTGAGACCCGGTACAAACCGCACATGATGATCATCCAGGTGCTTGCGCGCGCGCCACAGCGCCTGATCGTAGGCGCCGATCGGCGAACCGCGATAGCCGCTGATATAGCCGCCCGTGTTCAGCCCGGCGGCGAGGTCGCGCCGACGCTGCATCAGGGGCAGTCTCACCAGCGCCTGGGTACCGGTCAGATAGACCTGCCCGCTGTCGGCAGTGTATTTGTCATCGAGCTGCACATCTCGCAGCATCGGCTCGGCCGGCATGTTCATCGGCGTCCTCCGTTGGTCGCAGGCAATTATGAGGCTGTTGTCCGAAGCCTGCTTGGCGCATGTCGAACCGAGGCGCGCCGGCCTCAATGTCCGTCAGCTGGCGATCTGGCCACCGAGCGCAAGCGCCCCGCTGCGCAGCCGCGCTATCGCATCATCAACCCTTGCCGTATCGCCCTTTGCGCCAAGCTCAATGTGCCGGCGGCTGCCGTCTTCGCCCACCGACGGCAGACTGAAGGTGCGGATGCCAGGCAGTTCGCGCTCAACCGCTTCCATGAGCGGTGTGATGGTGGACTCTGCGAGTTCATAGACCAGGAACGAGCGTTCCGCGCGTTCGGCCTCGGGCCGCTGGGTGGCCAGCTCACCATCGAGCAAGGCCTCGATCATCGGCCACGCCATCACCGGAAAACCCGGCACAAAATAATGACCACGAATGGCAAAGCCCGGAATACGGTTGTAGGGATTGGGGATGATGCGCGCCCCGGCAGGAAACTCGCCCATCTTGAGCCGTTGGCGATTTTCAGGCGCCTGGGGATCGGTCGGCGCTTTGCCCTCGCGCGCCATCTCCGCAGCCCGCTGCCGGATCAGCTCGGCCGCCTCCGGGTGCAGGACCAGTTCGACGCCAAGCGCCTCGGCGGCGGCCTGCCGGGTGTGATCGTCGGGTGTCGCGCCAATGCCGCCGCACGACAGCACCGTATCGCCGCTTGCAAAGGTGTCGCGAAGCGCGTGCACGAGGCGGGCCCGGTCGTCGCCCAGATACCGCACCCAGGAAAGCTCCATGCCGCGCGCGGTCACCAGTTCAAGCACCTTCGAGAAATGCTTGTCCTGACGCCTGCCCGACAGGATTTCGTCACCCACAATGATCAGACCCAGTGCCATGCCTTGCCTCTGCGCTTGTGCGCCTGTAAGCCGCGGTGGATACCCTCATCCGCGGGTGTCGAACGCCCGGGAACGTCAAGCCCGTCCGAACATTCGACCGATCGCCAGCCAGTGCTGACGAAAAAAACCCTGCCCGTAATCGCGCCCCTCGACCTGATCGCGAATGCCGGTGGGAACGAACCCCGGGCGATCATCAACGGTGCGAAACAGATGGTCCCAGACCGGAAACAGCACCGCAAAATTGCAGCCGCGAGCCGGACCGTCGTGACCATAGTCCACTGCGTGATGCAAGCGATGAAAGCTCGGGCTCACGAGCAGCCGCTCGCCCACCCAGCCATAGCGCCAGCGCAGATTGGCGTGTTGCAGGCTCTGGAGCAGACGCGACACCACCACAATGCCGATGAACTGCCCCGGCGCCACGCCAATCGCCACCGCCAGGAGCGCCATCACGCCATCTCGGAGCAAGTCATCGATAAGGTGATTGCGGTCTTCGGTCCAGAAGGTCATCTGACGCTGGCTGTGGTGCACAGCATGGAGCGCCCACCACCAGGACCAGCGATGCTGCGCGCGATGCAGCCAGTAGTCGACGAAATCGAACACCACGAGGTAGATGAGAAAACTCACCCAGGCCGCGTCGGTCACACCCGGCCACACGCCATCGAGTGACAGGCGGGAGATGCCGGCGAATCGAAGCTGCGATTCAATCGCGTCGACCAGCGGGGTGAAAAGCGCGAAAGCCACCAGGGGCATCACACCCAGCCTGCGAAGGAGCGAATACACCACATCCACCCGCCACTCACGACGGCCGGCTGCGGGCTCCGCAGGCGCCCAGCGTTCGAGAAGCCCCAGCACCACCGCCATCGCCATCAATTCGATCACGCCGATCATCACCCACTCGAGCGCATCAAACGCCATTTCGCTCAGATGCATGAGCCCCATGGCAAACATGGCCGGCTGCACCAGCGTCTCGTGAATCCAGGTCTGGGTGGCAACGAAAGCGTGAATCAGAAGGTCAATCATGATGCGTCAGCGGCGGTAATCGGGGTGATGGTCGAGGGTGGCAAAACACAGGCCTTTTTTCCGCAGCCCTGCGATCAGCGGGTCGAGCATAGGCGCAAACGGGTCCTTACGCGACCAGATCCCCAGGTGCGCCATGAGAATGTCGCCGCTTCGAATGCGTGAGAGCGCCTGTGCGAGCAGTCTGTCATTGGGAAATTTGTCGGAAGGCAGTTCGTCGCCCAGGAAACCGGCGTCAGCCCAGTGAACATGCCTGAAACCGCATCCCGCTGCCGCCTCCATGGCCACCGCCGGCGCCTTGCCGCCGGGCGCACGCCAGATGGGATCGAGCCCCTGCCCGGTCATTTCACGAAACCGCTGGTCGACCCGACGCAATTCACGGCAAAGTTCGCCGGCATTCCAGACCTGATCTTTTCCGGCGGCTTCGCCAAATTGCGGGCGGGCCATGAAAGCGCCGACCGGGATCTGGCCCGCACGCCCTTCCCGCAGGTAGACATGGTCGAAGGTGTGGCTGCCGAAACGATGGCCTTCGGCCGCGCGCGAGCGCCAGTAGGGCGCCCAGGACAGATCGAGCGAATGATCACCGTGGATGGTTTTTTCGCTTGCCAGAAAAAACGTGGCACGCACCTTGTGCCGGTTCAGGATGTCAGCAATGAGGGGCGCATCGCGCATGCTGCCGGTATCGAGCGTGAGATAGACCCAGCCTTTACACGGGTAGGTTGCCCCGGGGTCGGTGGCCCCTTGGGCGGCATAGACGCCATGAGCCGCGACAAGCGCGGCCACTGCCGCGGCCACGCGCCCCCGTAAGCCGTGCATCAGTCCGACAGCCCGCGCGAGGCGCATCAGATGAGCGGCGCGCGGTCCGCGAAGAAAATGCCGTGCGGCGATCGACCGACACCGATCGTGTGAAAGATCTTGCCATCGGCCAGATTAACCAGCGAGACCTGTCGGGCGAATCGGTTGGTGATCCACATGGTCTTCCGGTCCGAGGTGATTTCCATGCAGTCGGGGCCTCCGGGCACCGCGAAGCTGCTTACCACCTGGAAGCTTCGCATGTCGATGCAGCTCACGGAATTGTCGACCCGGTTGGTAACAAACACATGACGCTGATCACCCAAGCCGCGAAGGTTATGCGCACCGCGGCCGGTCACGATGCGCTTTACCGATTTCTGCGCGCGCCAATCGATGACATCGACAAAATTCTCGCCCATCACGCCAACCATCAGGTGGCGATCATCGGGCGTGATGAGAATGCCGGCGGGTTGTTTGCCCGTGCGAAGCTTCCAGATCGGCTCCAGCTTCTGGAGGCTGATGGCAACGATTTCGTTGCTGTCCTGGAGCGTGGCAAACACGGTGCTGCTGTCGGCAGAAAACCAGATGTGGCTGGGCGCCTTGGGAACCGACAGGCGTTTGGCGAGCTTCAGGTCGCCGCCCTCGTAGCGATAAATGTCGACGCGATCGAGCCTGAGCGCTGCAGTGACAAACCAGCGGGTGTCGGGCGAAAAACCCAGCTGGTAGGGATCATCGATGGAGGCAATTCGCCGCTGAACCTCTGCGGTGCCGGGGTCGAAGAACACCAGGTCATCGCTCATGGCGTTACCCACAATCACCGACTTGCCGTCGGGTGTGGGGTAGAGGTGGTGGGGTTCCTTGCCCACGGTGATGCGCCGCGACTCGGTGCGCGCGGCCTTGTCGATGAGAGACACCGACGCATCACGCGAGTTGAGCACATAAACCCACTCGCCTGCCCGCTGCGGCGTAGACGCAGGCGAGCTCAAGGGGGAGAAGACCGAGACAGCGGCGGACGCACCCACCGCGCTTTGAACGAAACGACGCCGGACGGGGCTGCTGCAGGACGACATTGCTGCTTTGACGAGAGAGTGACGAAGACGAGATTGTGCCGCAAACCGCTACACTCGGCAGCGTCATGCTTGATGTTCTCAATGTCACCGCCCCGGTTTTCGCCCTGGTGTTGTGCGGCTACGTCGCCGCCGCACGGTCCATGCTGCCTGCCGGGGCGATCGATGGCATCAACGCCTTCGTTTACTGGTTCGCGCTACCGGCCATGTTGTTCCGGGTGGCGGGCCTGCGTCCGATCGGCGAGCTGTTCGAACCCCGGCTCGCGGCCGGGATCGCGGTCGCCGGTCTGGTCTCTTTCGCGCTCGCCTACGGTCTGGCCCGCCGCAGCCGCTTTCTTGGCGCGCGCCCGGTATCGGAGGCCGCCTCGTTTGCGCTCGGCGCAGCCCATGGCAACGTCGGCTACCTGGGCATTGCGCTGCTCGGGCAGTTGGGCGAGCACCTGCTCCCCATAGTCACCGTGGCCATCATTACCGACAACATCGTCCTGATCGCCCTCACCATCGCCATCCTGGAGATGCAGCGCAACCAGCGCGGCGGCATGCTCGGGTCAATCGGCACCGCGTCGCGAAGCGTCCTGGTTTCGCCGCTCCTTGGATCAATTTTGCTGGGATTGGCGTTCTCCGCGGCCGGGTTCAAGCTGCCTCAGTCGGTTGATACCTTCACCCGGATGCTGTCCGGAGCGGCCGGTCCGTGTGCGCTGTTTGCCATTGGCGCGGCACTCGGCAACAAGCCACTGCGGTTCAATCGCGAGATCGGGGTGCTGGTCGGGATCAAGCCCGAAGTTGCGCACGACATTCGGGTGAACCTGCCCTGAACCGCTCAC
>JALREG010000167.1 GCA_023253905.1 Burkholderiaceae bacterium | reverse complement strand
TGGCCGCTGGTGCCTGAGCAGCTCATCGAGTTCTGTCGTGGCAAGGCGGCCGTGCTGCTGCTGGAAGAGGGGCAGCCGGAGTACATCGAGCAGGAACTCGCGCTTGCCTTGCGGCGCGCAGGAGTTGATACGCCGCTTCATGGCAAGGACATGCTGCCGGCCGGCGGGGAGTACACGGCCGAAGTGATCTCGCGCGGAGTGCTCCATTTTCTCGACCGCCATCGCGCCCACGCTGTGGATTCATCAGTGCGTCGCTGGCTCGAGGATATCGTCACGCGCCGTCAGCAGGTTCAGGCGGCACTTGATCAGCCCTTGCCGGCGCGGCCGCCCGGGATGTGCATTGGCTGCCCCGAGCGACCGGTGTTCGCGGCGCTCAAGCTCGCCCAGCAGACGGTTGGCCCGGTGCATGTCTCGGGCGATATCGGCTGTCATGCGCTCGCCACATTTGAGCCATTTTCGGTCGGTCATTCCATCCTGGGCTACGGCATGAGCCTGGCCAGCCGGGCAGGCGTGTCGCCGCTCATGAAGCGGCGGGTGCTGTCGATCATGGGCGATGGTGGTTTCTGGCACAACGGTCTTCTCACCGGGGTGCAGAGCGCGCTGTTCAATGGTGACGACGCGGTGCTGCTCATCATGAAAAATGGCTACACCTCGGCCACCGGAACCCAGGACATCATTTCAACACCCGGCGAAGTCGCGCGCGACCGTGCTACCGATAAACGCCAGAGCCTCGCCCACGAGAACCGTACGATTGAATCCACGTTGGAGGGGCTGGGGGTCAAGTGGCTGCGCACCGTGCACACCTACGAAGTCGCCAAGGTGCAGGCCACGCTCACCGAAGCGTTCACCACATCGTTCCAGGGGCTCAAGGTGATTGTTGCCGAAGGCGAGTGTCAGCTTGAAAGGCAGAGGCGCGTCCGTCCCTGGGTGGCTGCACGGCTCAAGCGGGGTGAGCGGGTCGAGCGCGTGAAGTACGGCGTGGATGACGATGTCTGTAACGGCGATCACGCCTGTATTCGGCTGTCGGGCTGTCCCACGCTGACGCTCAAGGACAACCCCGATCCGCTCAAGGTCGATCCGGTGGCAACGGTGCTGGAGGGGTGCGTGGGCTGTGGCCTGTGCGGCGAAAATGCGCATGCCGCTACGCTCTGTCCGTCGTTTTACCGCGCCGAGGTGGTTCGTAACCCCGGGATGGGCGAGCGTCTGCGTGACCGCGTCCAGGGGGCTGCCCGGCGCGTGCTGCAAGGGGTCTTCGGATGAGTGCTCCGATCTCCATTCTTCTGTGCGCGCTCGGTGGTGAGGGGGGCGGTGTGCTGGCGGGGTGGCTGGTGTCGGCTGCGCGTGTGGCGGGGCTCGCAGCGCAGGCCACTTCCATCCCCGGCGTAGCGCAGCGTACAGGCGCCACCACCTACTATCTCGAGATCTATCCCGAGCGGCTGCCCATCGGGGGAGCCAGGCCCGTGCTGGGTCTCAACCCGCTGCCGGGTCGGCTCGATCTGCTGGTTTCGTCCGAACTGCTTGAAACTGCGCGCCAGGTGGCTAATGGCCTGCCGTCCAGCGACCGCACGATGGTTCTCAGCAACGCCGCGCGCGTACTCACCACCGCTGAAAAAATGGTGATGGGTGATGGTCGTCGCGATGTTGATCACCTTCGTGACCTGGTGGTGGCAAACAGCCGTGATCATCGGCTGGTCGATATGACCCGTCTCACCGCCCAGGCGGGTACGGTCATGAGCGCCGTCATGCTGGGATGTATCGCTGGCGCTGGCCGTTTGCCGCTACGACGGGAGCACTTTGAATCGGTGCTTGAGGGTGACTCGGCATCGGCACAGGCAAGCCGGCATGGCTATGAGCTTGGTTTCAACGCGGTCACGCAGCCTGCCAATACCGAATGGCGTTCGGTATCGCGCCAGGGCTCGCGGTCGGAGCTGGGTTATCAGGAGCCGGCAAGAAACCCGGATTCTGATGCGGTCGCCCCCGCTGCCAGCCACGTCGCTGGTCATCCGCAAGGCACTGAAGCCCCGGGCCCTGGCCGTGGGGCGGTGGATGCTCGCGAGGTGGCGGCGGCTGCGGCGGCGGTATCGCCCTGGGCGCGCGAGCAGGCGGCGCGCTTTCCGGTCGATGTACAGCCCATTGCATCGCTGGGCATTCAGCGGATGGTGGATTATCAGGGCGCCGGTTATGCGGCGCTCTATGCGGAGCGGCTTCAGTCGGTGTTGGCTGCAGAGGGAGGCACGGTGTCCGGCATGCATCCTGTTACGTTGGAAGCGGCGCGCTGGCTTGCGCTCTGGATGGCCTTCGATGATGTGATCCGGGTGGCTGCGCTCAAGAGTGCTGCCTCGCGGCTTGAGCGTGTGCGGCGCGAGGCTGGGGCAGGCGCCCATGATCTGCTTCGACTATACGACCACTTCAAGCCCGGTGTACCCGAGCTGGCGGGCCTCCTTCCCGCTCCGATGGCGCGTTGGCTGATCGAGCGCGACCGTCGCCGGGTGGCCCGCGGGATCCCCGCGTGGGCGCTCGCGCTGCGGATCGGTACGCATTCGGTCTTTGGGTTTCTGGCATTACGGCTGCTCGCAAGCCTGCGGGTCGTACGTCCCTGGGGCAGTCGCTACCAGAGCGAGCAGACGGCCATCAGAAGCTGGCTCGAAGCAGTGATTCAGGGCACGCGCGATCACCCCGACCTGGGGCTTGAAATCGCACGCTGCGGGCGGCTGATCAAGGGCTACGGCGCGACCAACGAACGCGGCAAACGCAATCTCGCCCATGTGCTGGACCACCTGACCCGTCCAGGCTCCCCGGCGCTTGCGCGGGCGGCTGCCATCGCGAGTGTGCGTGAGGCTGCCCTCAAGGACGAAGCCGGCCGCGCGCTCGACCAGGCGCTGCACGAGCACGGGGCGCCGCCACGACCGATCGAGGCCAAGCCGGTGCTTTGGCTGAAGAACCCCCGTACGGGCCGTGCCTGAGGAGCAGGCGGTTTGATTCGATTTCCGGAGTGCATCGCAATGAACAAAATGATCCGTGTTTTTGTGTGTACCGGCCTCGCAGTGGCTGCGCTCGCGGCCGGTGCGCCAGCGGTGGCGCAGTCGGGCGCAGCGCCCCGCCCGCTCCGCATCGTCGCCAACTTTCCACCTGGAGGCGCGGCCGATCTCATCGCGCGAGCGGTAGCCATTCCGCTCTCGGAATCGCTCGGTCAACCGGTCGTGGTGGAGAACCGCGCGGGCGCCAACGGCAACCTGGGTGGGGAAGCGGTCGCGAGGTCTGCTCCTGACGGCAGCACGCTGCTCTTGAGTTCGGGTGGCATGGTGTCGGTCAATCCGCACATTTATCCCAAAATGAGCTTCGACCCGGTGCGTGAACTGGTGCCGGTGGCATCGGCCGCACGGGTACTGGTGTTTCTGGTCGCCCGCGCTGATCTGCCGGTGGCCGATGTCCGCGAATTCCTGGCCTATGTGAAGGCACGGCCCGGCAAGCTCTCATTCGGGTCGGCCGGCAATGGCAGTTCCCCGCATCTCGCCGCCGAGATGATGAAGAGCCAGGCTGAACTGTTTGCGGTCCATGTTCCCTACCGTGGCGCGGCGCCAGCGCTTCAGGATCTGCTAGCCGGTCAGATCGATTTCTATTTTGATCCCGGTATCGGGCTCAACCAGGTTCGTGCCGGCAAGCTCAAGCTGCTGGCGGTGGGAAGTCTGAAGCGCTCACCTATGTTTCCCAATACGCCCACGCTCGATGAAGCGGGTCTGAAAGGATTCGACGCTGACACGGTTTTTGGTTTTTATGCGCCCGCCGGCCTGGCCGCCGAGGCAGTGACGCGAATGAACGCCGAGATCAATCGTGCGCTCGCCACACCCGCGGTGACCGAACGGATTCGTGCCCTGGGAGGCGAGCCTTTGCCCCTCACACCGGCACAGTTCAGTGCCCGGATTACGGATGACTCGAAGCGTTTCGGCACGATTATTCGCGAACGTAATATCCGAGGCGACTGATCTCCGGTTCGTATGCTGCACCCCGCTTTTCGATGCCTCTTGTAGGGGGACGATCCACTGCGTGAAGCGGGACGAGATCGATCTGGCTCGCGGCTGACCCGGCGTGCGATGAGAAGGCTTGGCTACGCGCTCACACTGGGCAGGCCTGCAAGCGCCATGGCCAGTTCCTGCTCGTTGTAAGTCTCATCACGCAGTTCGCCCGCGAAGTACTTCTGGTAGGCACTCATGTCGAAGTGCCCATGGCCGCACAGGTTGAACAGGATGGTTTCGGCGCGTCCTTCGCGCTTGCAGCGTAGCGCCTCCTCAATGGCACCCTTCACCGCATGATTTGCCTCTGGCGCGGGCACGATACCTTCGCTGCGCGCGAACTGAACGCCCGCTGCAAAGCACTCCGTTTGGGTGTAGGCGCTGGCCTCGATCAGCCCAAGTTCCTTCAGATGCGAGACCAGCGGCGCCATACCGTGATAACGCAGGCCGCCCGCGTGAAACGCCGGTGGCGTGAAGGTGGAGCCCAGGGTGTGCATCTTGACGAGCGGGGTCATCTTGCCGGTATCGCCGAAGTCGTAACCGTAGCGGCCCCGCGTGAGCGACGGGCAGGCCGCAGGCTCAACTGCAACGATTCGAGGCTTGACCCCGCCTCGCAGACCATGTCCGATGAAGGGGAAGGTGATGCCGGCGAAATTCGAACCGCCGCCTGTGCAGCCCACGATCACATCGGGCCAGGCATTGGCCATCTGCATCTGTTCGATGCATTCGAGACCGACGATGGTCTGGTGCATGAGGACGTGGTTCAGCACCGAGCCCAGCGCGTATTTGGTGTCTTCTCGCTGGGCAGCGAGTTCGACCGCCTCGGAGATGGCGATACCGAGGCTGCCCGGATGGTCGGGCCGCTCGGCCAGCACGCTTCGGCCGTATACCGTTTCAGTCGACGGTGAGGGCAGGCAACGCGCGCCGTAGGTTTCCATGACTGCGCGCCGATAGGGCTTCTGGTCATAGGACACCCGAACCTGGAATACGAGGATTTCCAGCCCATAGATCTGCCCCGCAAAAGAGAGCGAGGTGCCCCACTGACCCGCGCCGGTTTCCGTGGTGAGGCGCTTCACGCCCGCCGCCGCATTGAAAAACGCCTGCGGCACCGCGGTGTTGGGCTTGTGGCTACCCGCCGGGCTTACCCCCTCGTATTTGTAAAAAATTCTGGCGGGGGTGCCGAGTTCCTTTTCGAGGCGGTGCGCGCGATAAAGCGGCGAGGGGCGCCACAGACGGTAGACCTCGCGCACTGGCTCCGGAATCTCGATCTCGCGCTCGGTGCTCACTTCCTGAAGGATCAGATCCATGGGAAAGAGCGGGGCAAGATCTGCCGGGCCGATGGGCTGCAATGTGCCGGGATGGAGGACCGGAGGCAGCGCCACCGGCAGGTCGGCCTGAATGTTGTACCAGGCGCGCGGCATCTGTGCTTCGTCGAGCTGATACTTGGTCGGTGTCGTCATGCCGTGTCTCCGTCGTTGAGTGGGAATGATCTGTAACGCCTTGCCCTCGCGCCTCGAATCGGGTGGTCAGTCGGCGAATACGCCCGCTTTCTTGATGACCGGTCCCCACTTGGCGATTTCTGCCTGGAGATGTGTGCGCAGTCCCTCAGGGGAAATTTTGTCAGCGGGCGGAATGTCCGAACTCAGATCGGCCATCCGTTTGACGACCGCCGCGTCGGTGAGCGCCTCGCGAAGCGCACGGGTGAGTTTTTCGGTGATGTCGCGCGGCGTGCCTTTGGGGGCGTAAACGCCGTGCCAGACCTTCACTTCGAAGCCCTTGAGCCCCTGCTCGTCCAGGGTGGGCACGCTGGGTAGCGCTGCCAGCCGGCTGGTGGAGGTGACGCCATAAATCTTTACCCGCCC
>JALREG010000152.1 GCA_023253905.1 Burkholderiaceae bacterium | reverse complement strand
AATCACCGGCCCCGGTGGCCATGGCGAATATCTCTGGCGCCGGATCGGCGAGCCGCCCATCCGAGGCCGCAGCGCTTAAGCCGCCTTCTCCACCTCAACCAGACAGTCGTAGAAAGTGGGCCCGCGGCCCAGGTCGGTGAGCGCCTGACCGGTCACCGCGTTCACGTTGCGGGCCCCCGGCACGAGCTTGTGCCACCAGAGGCCCCAGGCCACCACCAGGTCACGGCGCGTGCGATCACTCACCCGCGCGCGCGCCAGAAACGAGCCCCGGTCGTTGAATACCCGCACCTGATCGCCATCGGCAATGCCACGCGCCGCCGCATCGTCGGGGTGGATTTCGCAGCGCTGTTCGCGCTCAGTCGCCTGCAGGCTTGCCACATTCACAAAGCTTGAATTGAGGAAATGGCGCGCGGGCGGCGAGATCATGGCGAGCGGATAACGGGCAGCGAGCGCCGGATCAGCATGCCGGGATTCGCGGTTGGGGAGCCAATCGGGAAGCGGGTCATGGCCTTCCCGCTTCAGCCGCTCGCTGTAGAACTCACATTTTCCTGAGGGCGTCGGAAAGCCCCCTTCGGCATACGGCGCATCGGCATGCCGCATCTTGATCCAGCCTTCCCGAATCATGCGCTCATAGGCATCTGCACCGGCTAGCGGACTCGACCAGTCCATCGCATCGCGAGCGATTGCCTCATCGCTTGCCTGAAGCAGGGGGTCGGTGTAGCCCATTCGGCGCGCAAGGTCACGGAACACGTCGCTGTTTGAGCGCGCCTGTCCGAGCGGTTCGATGGCAGGCTGATTGGCGAGCACATACCAGTGGCCGTAGGCTTTGTGAACATCGAAGTGCTCGAGCTGCGTGGTGGCAGGCAGCAGATAGTCGGCGTAGTCGGCGGTATCGGTCTGAAAGTGTTCGAGCACCACCGTGAACAGGTCTTCCCGGGCAAAGCCCCGGATCACCCTGTCAGACTCAGGCGCAACCGCAACCGGATTCGAGTTGTACACCACCACCGCCTCGATCGGCGGGTCGGCGGCGAGCAACGCATCCCCAATCTCCACCATGTTGATAGTGCGCGGACGCGCGCCGGGAAGCAGCTCGGTGCGCACATGGCGCGCAGGCGTGGCCGGCACCATGTGGCTGGAGGAGAGCAGTAAGCCACCGGCTGGATCGCGCCATGCGCCAATGAGCGCTGGCAGGCAGGCAACCGCGCGCACCGCGTTGGCCGCGCCATAGACGCGCTGCATGCCGTAGTTGAGCCGGATCGCAGCTGGCCGGATCGTGGCGTAGTCGTGCGCGAGGCTTCGTACCTGGTCCTCGGAAATGCCGCAGACGCTGGCCGTACGGGCCGGCGTCCAGGCCGACGCGCGCTCGGCGAGTGCTTCGAACCCCACGGTATGCCGGGCCACGTAGTCCTGATCGATTCGTCCCTCGGCAATCAGAAGGTGCATGAGCCCCAGCGCAAGCGCCGCATCGGTACCGGGCATCAGCGCGATATGTTCATGGCATTTGAGGGCGGTGTCTGTGCGGTGCGGATCGATGGCGATCAGCTTCGCGCCCCGGCGTTTGGCCTCCTGAGCAATCGCCCAGAAGTGCACGCTCGATGTGATGGGGTTTGATCCCCAGATGAGAATCAGCCTTGAATTGACGAACTGCTCGACATCCATGCCGACCGCACCGCCCAGCGTGTACTGAAGCCCCGTCACACCAGGCGAGGAACAGATCGTGCGATCAAGAAGCGAGGCCCCCATCTTGTGAAAAAGCCGCGAGCCCATCCCCTCGCCCTGCACCCATCCCATGGTGCCCGCATAGCTGTAGGGGAGAATGCGCTGCGGATCGCGGGCGGCAATCGACTTGAGGCGCGCCGCGATGTCATCGAGCGCCTCGTCCCAGCTCACCGGCTCGAACCGGCCCTCACCCTTCTTCCCCACCCTGCGCATCGGGGTGAGCAGACGATCGGGCGAGTAGGTGCGCTCGGGGTAGCGCGATACTTTGGTGCACAGCACGCCAGCGGTACTGCCGTGGTCGGGGTGGCCGGCCACGCGAATTGCCTGGCCCTTGCGCACGGTAACGAGGAGCGCACAGGTATCGGGGCAATCATGCGGGCACGCGCCGCGCACAATGATGTCGCCCGGCTCGGAGCCGGCGTCGGAAGTGACCGGAGATGCCTCAGTGGCCGCGCTCATAGAAAACCCTGCCTGTTCGGTGAGACCGCATGAAACTGTCGCCTGGGCTGATATTCTCAACCGATTCCGGAAAACTGACGAGTCGCGTCTTGCGCTCGTGTCACCCATGAAACCAATCGAACAGATTGTTGCCTTTAACGCCGAGATCGCAGCCGTCCGCCGCGAGATCCACGCCCATCCCGAGCTGCGCTACGACGAGCACCGTACCAGCGAGCTGGTGGCAAAGAAGCTCGCCGAATGGGGAATCGAGGTTCACCGCGGTCTCGGCAAGACCGGCGTGGTCGGAGTCATTCGACAGGGCAGCTCGCGGCGTGCCATCGGCCTGCGCGCCGACATGGACGCACTGCCCATGACCGAGCTCAACCGCTTCGCGCACGCTTCGCGCATCGCGGGCCGCATGCATGCGTGCGGGCACGACGGGCATACCGCCATGCTCCTTGCCGCCGCCCGTCACCTCTCCACGCACCGCAATTTCGATGGCACCGTCTACCTGGTGTTTCAGCCCGCCGAAGAGGGTGGCGCAGGCGCCCGCGAAATGATGCGAGACGGACTGTTCGAGCGCTTTCCCATGCAGGCGATTTTCGGCATGCACAACTGGCCGGGCCTCAAACCCGGGCAGATCGCAATGCGTCCCGGGCCCATGCTCGCCTCGTCCAACGAGTTTCGAATTGTGCTGAAGGGGCGCGGCACCCATGCGGCCCTCCCGCACCTGGGCATCGACCCCATCCCGGTCGCCTGTCAGCTCGTTCAGGCCTTCCAGACCATCGTCTCGCGCAACCGAAACCCCATCGATGCCGCGCTCATTTCGGTCACCATGCTGCACGCGGGTGAGGCCACCAATGTGGTTCCCGATTCGGCCGAACTGCGCGGCACCGTGCGCACCTTTCGCCCGGAAACGCTCGACATGGTCGAAAGCCGCATGCGAGAGACCACCGAGCACACGGCGAGCGCATTCGGCGCGAGCGCCGAGTTTCACTTCCACCGCAACTACCCGTCCCTCATCAACCACGAGGCAGAAACCCATTTCTGCCGGGCCGTGGCGGCCGATGTGGTCGGTGCCGACAATGTCTTCGAATTTGAACCCACCATGGGCGCTGAAGATTTCGCGTTCTTCCTCGAGAAAATGCCGGGCTGTTATGTGGTGATCGGTAACGGCGTGGGCGACCATCGTGCGGCGGGTCATGGGCTGGGCCCCTGTGTACTGCACGGGCCCCACTATGATTTCAATGACGAGATCATTCCCATTGGTGGCAGTTTCTGGGTGCGGCTGGCCGAACGCTGGTTCGCCGAGGCACCCGAGCCCGTGGTCTGAGCCAGCCCGCAGCGCCATGGCACGTGCCAGTCTCACCGCCTGAGCAATCCCAGCGATGCTCGCCTTTATCCTCAGACGACTGCTGCAGGCGCTTGCCGTCATGGGGTTTGTGGCGCTCGTAGCCTTCGCACTGTTCCGCTACGTGGGCGATCCGGTGCTCTCCATGCTGGGGCAGGACGCCACCCCCGAGCAGCGGGTGCAGGTCACGCAGGCGCTCGGCCTCGATCAGCCTTTCTACATCCAGTTCGGGCATTTCATTGGCAATGCGGTGCAGGGCGAATTCGGTGTGTCGCTCAGGCAGGGCCAGAAGGTGTCGTCGCTGCTCGCAGAAAAGCTTCCTGCCACGCTCGAACTCGCGCTCACCGCCGCGGCCATTGCGCTCCTTGCGGGCGTTCCCATGGGGGTCTACACCGCGCTCAGACGTCGTGGGGTGCTGTCCAATATGCTCCTTGCGCTGTCTTTGGTGGGCGTGTCGTTACCCACATTCCTCATCGGCATCCTGCTCATTCTGTTTTTCGCGGTACTGCTCGGGTGGCTGCCGTCGTATGGCCGGGGTGACACGGTGATGGTGGGCAGCTGGTCAACCGGCATGCTCACCGTGGATGGCTGGAAGCATCTGATCCTGCCTGCGCTCACGCTGGCACTTTTCCAGATGACGCTCGTGATGCGGCTGGTTCGCTCAGAGATGCTCGAGGTGCTCCGCACCGATTACATCAAGTTTGCGCGTGCGCGCGGCCTCACCAACCGCACGATTCATTTCGGTCATGCGCTTCGCAACACACTGGTGCCAGTCATTACCATAGCGGGCCTGCAGCTGGGCGGCATCATCGCCTTTGCAATCGTCACCGAATCGGTGTTTCAGTGGCCGGGCATGGGGCTCCTCTTTATTCAGTCGGTGCAGGTAGCCGATATTCCCGTGATGGCCGCCTACCTGTGCCTGATCTCGCTCATTTTCGTCACCATCAATCTGGTGGTCGATCTCCTTTATTTCGCAGTTGACCCACGACTGCGAATCGAGCGCAGCGGCGCCGGACATTAGCCATGAAGCCCTCCGAGCGAAGCCTTCTCGCCCGATTTTTTGATAGCGACCTCTGGTGGAGTTATCGACACACTCCGGTTGCGATCGCGGCCAGCGTGGTCACGCTTATTTTGTTCGTCGGCGCATTCGGCGCGCCCGTGCTCGCGCCTCACCAGCCCTTTGATCTGGCCACGCTCTCTTTGAATGATGCGCTGATGCCACCGGCCTGGGTGGAAGGGGGCCAGCTCACCTACCCGCTCGGTACCGACGACCAGGGGCGCGATGTGCTGTCCACCTTGCTCTACGGCTCGCGAATTTCGCTCCTGGTGGGCCTCGCGTCCGTGCTGGTTGCGATGGTACTGGGGGTCACATTAGGCCTCCTGTCAGGCTACCTCGGCGGCCGACTCGATGCTTTCATCATGCGGGTGGCCGATGTTCAGCTGTCGTTTCCGGCCATCCTGATTGCGCTTCTCATCGACGGCGTTGCGCGCACACTCCTTCCCCAGGGCTCACACAACGACTGGATGGCAGTCGGTGTGCTGGTCGGGTCGATTGCGCTTGCCAATTGGGTGCAATATGCGCGCACCGTGAGGGGCTCCACACTCATCGAGCGCAACAAGGAATATGTCCAGGCAGCCCGGGTGATTGGCGTGCGCCCGATCGCGATCATGCTCCGCCACGTGCTGCCGAATTCCCTCGGTCCGGTGCTCGTCATTGCCACCATCAATATCGCCCAGGCGATTCTCACCGAGGCCACCCTCTCGTTTCTGGGTGTGGGGGTGCCGCCCACCTCACCGTCGCTCGGCACCATGATCAATAGCGGCAATAATTTCCTCTATTCGGGTGAGTGGTGGCTGGTGATTTTTCCCGGTGCGGCGCTGGTACTCCTCTGCATGTCGGTCAATCTGCTGGGCGACTGGCTGCGCGACGCGCTCAATCCGAGGCTGCAATGAGCGCCCCGCCGCTCCTGGAAGTGAAGCGCCTGCGGGTCGAGTTTCCGTCGCGCCGCGGCACGCTGGTGGCCATCGATGATGTGTCGCTGACGATCGCGCCAGGCGAGGTACTGGGGGTGGTCGGCGAGTCCGGCGCTGGAAAATCGGTGACTGGCGCAGCCATCATCGGTCTCATCGAACCGCCGGGCCGCATTGCGGGAGGAGAAATTCTTCTTGAGGGCGTCCGCATCGACAATCTGCCGCCCGAGGCCATGCGCCAGGTGCGCGGTCGAAAGATCGGTGCGGTCTTTCAAGATCCACTCACCTCGCTCAACCCGCTTTACACCGTCGGCCGCCAGATCGAGGAAACGATCCGCACGCACCTTGCGCTCGACGCCCGTGCGGCGCGCGCTCGCGCCATAGAACTGCTCGAGGCCACCGGCATTCCGGCCGCCGCCCAGCGGATCGATCAATATCCGCACCAATTTTCGGGTGGCATGCGCCAGCGGGTCGTGATCGCGCTTGCGCTCGCCGCCCGGCCTCAACTGGTCGTGGCCGACGAACCCACCACCGCACTGGATGTGTCGATTCAGGCGCAGATCATCTCGCTCCTCAAACGACTCTGCCGCGAGCAGGGTACCGCCGTCATGCTGGTCACGCATGACATGGGCGTGATCGCCGAGACCGCCGATCGGGTGGCGGTGATGTATGCCGGGCGAATTGCCGAAATTGGTCCGGTTGCCGATGTCATTCATCGGCCCCGCCATCCCTACACAGTGGGCCTGATGGGCTCCATCCCGTCCATCGGGGGGCATCGCACTGAACTCGCCCAGATCGACGGCGCCATGCCCCGGCTGAACGCCATTCCACGCGGCTGCGCATTCAACCCGCGCTGCGCGCAGGCCTTTGACCGGTGTCGGAGCGATCGGCCTGAACTCATGCCAGCCGGCGCCTCGCTTGCCGCGTGCTGGCTTCACCATGAGCGGGTGCCTGCATGAGCCTGGGTATTCACGCTGGATGTGCGCTGGCATGAGCCTCAGCCCCATCGATTCCACGCGCAGCAACGGGGCCTCGGGACCAAAGCCCGAGGCAGCCAGCCCGCTGGTTCAGGTCGACCGGATCAGCAAGGTCTTCGATGTGTCCGCGCCCTGGCTCAACCGCGTGATTGAACGCAAGCCCCGTCAGTTGCTGCAGGCGGTTCGCGACGTGAGCTTTCACATTGCACGGGGAGAGACGCTGGCACTGGTGGGCGAGTCGGGCTGCGGCAAGTCCACGGTTGCCCGCATGCTGGTCGGGCTCTACCGGCCCTCCTCAGGTCGGGTGGTTTTCGACGGGCACGATCTGGCGGAAATCACCGGCGACTCGGGGCTTGCGCTGCGGCGCCGCATGCAGATGATCTTTCAGGACCCCTACGCAAGCCTCAATCCGCGCTGGCGGGTGGCACGCATCGTGGGCGAACCGCTTCAGGTCCATCGGCTGATTGATCATCCGCTTGCGATGCGTGAACGGGTCGAGACGCTCCTCGGGCAGGTCGGGCTCTCCGCTTCCGACGC
Source organism: Burkholderiaceae bacterium (assembly GCA_023253905.1). The sequence goes on along the minus strand of JALREG010000152.1, from coordinate 4,874 downwards.
CGATAAATTTCCGCATCAGTTCTCGGGCGGGCAGCGCCAGCGAATCTCGATTGCACGCGCACTGGCCTCCGAGCCCGAATTTCTGGTCTGTGACGAGCCCACTTCAGCGCTCGATGTCTCCGTGCAGGCCCAGGTCTTGAACCTGATGCGGGCGCTGCAGCGTGAACGCGGTCTCACCTACCTCTTCATCTCGCACAACCTCGCGGTCGTCCACCATGTGAGCGACCGGGTGGGTGTGATGTATCTCGGCAGCATTGTCGAGCTCGCCCCGAAGGCGAGGGTGTTCTCGGCACCCGCGCATCCCTACACCCGCATGCTGCTCGATGCGATTCCCGATATCTCGATGAGCGGGCGCGCGCGAACGCCAGTGGGCGGCGAAGTGCCCAACCCGCTCAATCCCCCCACCGGCTGCGCGTTTCATCCGCGCTGCCCGCATGCCAATGCACGGTGTCGCAGCGAAACGCCGCAGTTGCGCGACCCCGGAGACGGGTCGCAGGTGGCCTGCCACGCAGTGGAAGAGCGGCGGATCAGCGCGCCCGCGTAGCGCGCTCAAGAAGCGCGAAGCCCGCCTCGACCCGAAGCCGATAAGGCGCGCCCACAGCGAGCGTCGCTCGCACCTCACCGTGGCCGAATGGCAACCCGGTGATGAGCGGCACCTCCAGACGCGAGCGCCAGTAATCGATCATGGCCTCAAGCCCATAGCCACGATCGTGCGGCGCGAGCTTCCAGCCAGTGAAGTCACCCAGCACAACCGCCTGCTGCCGCGCGAGGACGCCCGCGTGGTGAAGCTGATGCAGCATGCGTTCGATTCGGTAGGGATGCTCGCCCACGTCCTCGAGAAACAGGATTCCGCCCTGAACCGACGGAAACCATGGCGTTCCGATCAGGGAGGTAACCATGGCGAGGTTACCCCCCCACAAGACGCCCTGAGTGTCGAGCGGCCGTCGCGCGCCCGCAAACCGCCATCGAACAGGCGCGGGCCCCGCACCAAAAAGCGCAAGAAACTGATCGTGGGTGAACTGGCCGGGACCCTCGCCCGAGAAGTCGGCCGAAAACGATGGCCCGGCATAACTTACTGCGCCGGTCTGCGCGAAAAGCGCCAGATGAAACGCGGTGAAGTCGCTATAGCCAATCCAGCGCGTACCTTTCGCGATCGAAGCCGCCACCAGCGGCCAGTCGATGCGATCAATGAGGCGCGACAAACCGTAGCCGCCACGCGTGATCATGACCGCATCGGCCGCCGGTGTTCGGTTGGCAGCGCGGTGGATGGCCGCGAGCCGGTCATCGTCGGGCGCGGAAAACCGCTGCCAGCCGGTGCGAGGCACCTCGCTCACCAACTGCACGCCGCGCGACTCGAACCAGGCCCTGGCCTGATCGAACTCGGAGAGCGAAAGATGCGCACCCGACGGCGCGATCACTTCAATACGGCGGCCTGCCAGACCGCCCGACTGCACGCTGATCGTATCGCTCATGAGGCGGTCGCCTCGCTCACGCGAGCCCGAGCTTCTGCGCGAGACCGATCCGCTGCAGCTTGCCGGTGGCGCCCTTCGGGATTTCATCGAGCAGCACGATCTTGCGCGGCACCTTGAAGTCGGTCAGCCGCTGCGAGGCGAAATCGCGCAGCTCGCGATCGGTGAGGGTTGCGCCCTCGCGCAGCACCACCGCCGCCCCCACCTCTTCACCGAGTTTGTCGTGCGGGATGGCAAACGTGACCACCTGCGCGACGGCCGGGTGATCCATCAGCACTTCGTCAACTTCGCGCGGCGAGACCTTCTCGCCCCCGCGATTGATGATTTCCTTCAGCCGCCCCGTGATGGTGAGATAGCCCTCAGCATCCATCACGCCCTGATCCCCGGTGCGGAACCATCCGTGGGTGTAAGCCTCGGCATTGGCCTTCGGATTATTCTCATAGCCCCGCGTGACATTGTCTCCGCGGATCACCACCTCGCCGGTTTCGCCGGCAGACAGCAGGCTGCCCGCCTCATCCATGATGGCCACCTCAGGGCCGGCGGCGATTCCGACTGATCCAGGCTTTCTGACCCTGGGCGGGAGCGGGTTGGCCGCCATCTGGTGCGCGGCTTCGGTCATGCCATAAGACTCAACCAGCGGCGCACCAAAGACCTCCTCCATTTCGCGAATAACCTGTGTGGGCATGGCCGAGGAGGAGGAGCGAATGAATCTGAGCGGATGCGCAGCGATGACGGCCCGATTGTTAGCGGCCCGCGCGAGAATGGTCTGATGCATGGTGGGCACTGCGGTGTACCAGGTGGGGCGAGCCTCCTCCATCCAGGTAAAGAATCGCAAAGCGTTAAAGCCCGGGGTGCAGAACACCCGGCCTCCCGCCGAGAGCGGCGCACTGATACCGGCAATGAGGCCGTGAATATGAAAGAGCGGCATGATGTTGAGGCCGCAGTCGCCTGCCGAGAGCGAGAGAAACTCGCGGATATTGCGCGCTGACGCGCACACATTGGCATGCGAGAGCGGGACAATCTTGGGCCGCGAGGTGGTGCCCGAGGTGTGAAGCACCAGCGCAATGTCTTCGGGCTCGGCAAATCCTGGGCGCGCTGCCTGCGATGTAACCGCCGCAGCCGGAACCAGGCGGAACGCACCGGCGCCCCGATCGGGTTCAGCATGCAACTCGATCACCGGCACGCCGAGTTTGCGCGCCACCGCCACCGCGGGCGAGTCGCTACCCGCCTCCACGATCAGGCCGCGGGCCTGCAGATCGTTGAGATAAAACTCGAATTCGTCAGCGCGGTAGGCAGGGTTCAGTGGGGCACTTGCCGCACCCGCCGCCACCGCGAGGAACGCGCTCGCCATCGCGGGGCCGTTCGGCAGCACGATGGCCACCCTATCGCCGCGCCCAATACCCAAAGCGTTCAACGCCCCCACGGTGGCATCGACCTGCGCGCGGAGCGCGCGATAGGTGAGTTCACGGCTACCCGGGGCGGTCAGGGCGGGAGCATCGTCGGAGCCGGCCTCAATCAGGGCGCGAAGGGTGCGTGCAGCACTCATGGTCATCAGTCCGGGAAAGTGAAAGGATCAGCCAAGCGAGAGCCGGGCATGGCGTTCGGTCAGACGCTCGGCGAGCAGCGCACAGCAGGCGTAGATGGCCTCGCAGCGTGGCACCGGGGTGTCGGTGAGTCGGGCCAGTTCAATGACCGAACCAAGCAGGGCATTGAGTTCAAGTGGACGACCCTGCTCAACGTCCTGCAGCATGGAGGTCTTGTGTTCGCCCACCGCCTCGGCGCCCGCCAGGCGGCGTTCAAGCGAGATGCGAAACCGTACGCCCAGTTTCTCTGCGACCTGCTGGGCTTCCGCCATCATGCCGAGAGCGAGATCGCGGGTCTGAGGGAATCGGCAGATCTGCGCAAGGGTGGCGTGAGTCAGCGCACTCACCGGGTTGAAGGTGAGGTTCCCCCAAAGCTTCAGCCAGATCTCGCTACGAAGGTCTGACGATACGGGCGCTTTGAAACCGGCGCGGGCGAGTGCCTGCGAGATCACCTCTACCCGCTCGGACTTGCTGCCGTCGGGTTCGCCCAGCGAGAACCGGTTGCCCTCGATCACCTTGATCACACCCGGCGCAATCAGTTCGGAGGCCGGATACACCACCGACCCGATGATTCGCGAGTTGTCGATATGCGAGGCAATGACGCCGCCCGGGTCGACCGATTCAAGCCGCTGCCCCAGCCATGGGCCCGGCAGGCCGTGGAAATACCACCACGGGATACCGTTCTGGAGGGTGACGATGGCGGTGTGCGGTCCGAGCAATGCAGACATCTGCGGGGCCACCGCGGCCACCTGATGCGCCTTGAGCGCGAGCAGCACCACATCCTGCTCGCCCGCCTCGGTCATTTGCTGGCAGGCCTTCACCGAGTCGATTCGGTGTTCCGCCCCGTCTTCCTCGATCAGGCGAATGCCCTGTTCGCGGAGCGCCTGCAGGTTGGGACCGCGCGCAATGAACGTGACAGCCTCACCCGCCAGCGCAAGGCGTGCCCCCAGGTAACCGCCGATTCCTCCGGCTCCGATCACAGCAAATTTCATTCTTCGATGTTAGCATCGCGCCCCTTATCACCCCCGCTCAGGCATACCGGAACGCGGGTGCATTGACTGGCTTTGGAGCGCGCGTGGACCTTGTCCCGATCCTGATGCTGTTGCTACTGGGGGCCTGCACCGGCCTGCTGGCGGGACTCCTCGGAATTGGCGGCGGCATGGTGATGGTTCCCTTCATGACGCTCTACCTCGACTACAAAGGGTTCGGGCCAGACCTCGTCATGAAGGTTGCGATTGCCACCTCGCTTGCCTCCATCCTCTTCACCTCGATCTCCAGCGTGCGAGCTCAGCACAAAAGAGGGGCGGTGCGCTGGGACCTGGTGCGCGCGATGTCGATCGGCATCATGATCGGGTCGCTCATCGGCTCGCAGTTTGCGTCGTCGCTGCCCGCGGGCTGGCTCGCGCTGGTGTTCAGTGCGTTCATCGCCATCATGGCCACCCGGATGCTGCGCCAAAACTCCGCTTCAGCAGATCGATCGCTCCCGGGCGCAGGCGGCCTGTTCGGCGCGGGTTCGCTGATCGGCGTGGCCTCATCGGTCGTGGGCGCAGGCGGTGCGTTTATCACCACCCCGTTTCTGGTTCGGCGCGGCCTGCCGATTCACGCGGCCGTAGGCACCAGCGCCGCGTGCGGTTTTCCGATTGCGGTCGCGGGCACGGTCGGTTATGTCTTCGCCGGATGGTCAGCCGCCCAAACCAGCCTCATGGTGGGTTACGTCTACCTGCCTGGCCTGGTATTTGTCTCGATCGCCAGCATGCTCACCGCTCCACTTGGCGTACGGATTGCGCACGCCCTGCCCTCGGGCAAGCTCAAGCGCTTCTTC
>JALREG010000362.1 GCA_023253905.1 Burkholderiaceae bacterium | reverse complement strand
CGCGCGGCGTGGGCGCGCTCGGCTACACGATTCAACGCCCCACAGAAGACCGATTTCTCATGACCCGCACCGAACTGCGCAACAAGATGACGGTGCTGCTCGCCGGGCGGGCAGCCGAAGAACTCTGTCTTGGCGATGTGTCCACGGGGGCAGCCGATGATCTGCTGCGCGCCACCCGGATTGCCCGCAGCATGATCGTTCAGTACGGGATGGATCCAACCCTCGGCCCGCAGTCGCTCGATATGTCCGATACGACCGATCCCCTGCCGCTACCGATGACAGCGCGCCCCACGCTACAACCCTCGGATGTAACGGTGAGGGAAATTGACTGCGCGATTCGCAGGCTGGTTGATGAAGCGCGAGTTCATAGCCTGCAGATTCTGCGCGAGCAGCGTAACCGTCTTGAGCGGGGCGCCGCCCGTCTGCTCGAGCGCGAAACGCTGGTGTATGAGGAGCTTCGCGCGCTTTGTGAAGAGATTCCGCGCGAAGCGCCAGACAACGAAGCCCCGGTGGCGATCGGAAGCTGATGGGTGTCTACCGAATTGCCGCAGATGAGGCTGCACCGCGCTGCGATCCACTGTCGCTTCCAGCGCCGGATGACCCAGCCCCGCACGACCCTCCGGATCCCCCGGGTCAGTCCGAAGCGATCGAATCGATCCGCTTTGCTGCGGGCATTCCGCATCGCGGATTCAACCTCTTTGTGATCGGGCAAGCCAGCACCGGGAAGCTCGAGACCACATCGGCGATTTTGCGGGCGATCGCTACGGTCGCGCGGGCGCCCGACGATCTCTGTTATCGCAACAACTTTGATGATCCGGCGCGCCCCCTTTGCCTGCGGCTGCCTTCAGGCTGGGGGCCGCTGCTTCGCGATGCGCTCACGCTACTGATCGATGAACTCAAGACGGCTATCCCTGCAGTCTTTGATAGTGAGCAGTATCACACCCGGGTATCGGTCATTGAAAGCCGGTTCAGTTCAGCGCAGGAGCAGACTTTTGGCGAGTTGATCGCCGAGGCACGGAAAAGCGGTGTAGCGCTTTGGCGAACGCCTGAGGGTTTCTCATTTGCCCCAGCTCGAGGCGGCGATGTGATGCCGCCCGAGGACTTCGAAAAGCTCCCGGTCGCTGAGCGTGAGCGGATTGGTCACGCCATTGAAGACTTGCAGCAGCGCCTTGAGCGGCTGATGCGTCAGGTGGTGGGCTGGCGGCGCGAGCGTCAGGCGTCGTTGCGACAGCTCAATCGCGAGGTGACGGTGATCGCGGTGGGAAATCTGGTGGATGATCTGATCCGGCAGTATCTGCCCATGCCTGAGGTGGTCGCTTATCTGGTTGCACTACAGCGCGATGTGATCGATAACGCCGAACTGTTTCAACAGCCGGTCGAAGGCGCGGCACCCGACTGGATCGCGATTCAGAGTGATGGCGCCGCGCCCGCCCGTCGCTATCAGCTCAACGTACTGGTCACACATGCCCCAGGGGCGGGAGCCCCGGTGGTGGTCGAGGAAAACCCCGGGCTCACCAATCTGGTGGGGCGCGTCGAATATCTGGCGCGGTTTGGCGCGCTCATCACGGATTTCGGCATGATCAAGCCCGGCGCAATGCATCGCGCCGCGGGTGGATACCTGCTGCTCGATGCACGACGGGTGCTGCAGCAGCCCTACGCCTGGGATGCGCTCAAGCGCACGCTCATCACACGGGAAATCCGGATCGAATCGGTGGGTCAGCAGATGGGGCTTGCGAGCACGGTCACGCTCGAACCCCAGTCGGTGCCCTTTGATGCCAAGGTTGTGCTGTTTGGTGACCGCTCGCTCTACATGCTGTTGCAGAGCCTTGATCCTGACTTCGAGCAGTTATTCAAGATCGCGCCCGAGTTCGGACAGGTGACCGATCGCACACCGGATTCGGTTTCCCGCTATGCCCGTTGGTTGCGCGCCGCGGCCGCCTGCGCTGGCCTCCGGCCGTTTGGTGCGGATGCACTCGCCCGGGTGATTGATTGGTCCTCGCGGGTCGCCGAAGACGCCGGAAAGCTGAGTCTTGAGACGCGTCGGATCCAGGATCTGCTGGTCGAGGCCGACCAGTGGGCAGCACGGCGTGGCGCGGTTCAGGTCGAGCAGTCCGACGTCATGGCTTCGCTTGCCGCCCGGCGTGTGAGGACGGGCGAAATCCGGCGCCGCGTGCAGGGCGAGATCCTGGCGCGAACGCGATTGATCGATACAGAAGGCTCCCGCGTGGCGCAGGTGAACGGGCTTGCCGTGATGGCTTTGGGCGAACACAGCTTCGGGCTTCCCGCGCGCATCACAGCCACCACGCGGCTCGGTGATGGAGCGCTGATCGATATCCAGCGTGAAGCGCAGTTGGGCGGGCCCATTCATACCAAGGGCGTGATGATTCTCGCCGCTTATCTGTCGGCCCGTTACAGCATGCGCGAGCCTCTGTCGCTGTCGGGTTCGCTGGTGTTTGAGCAGACCTATGCGGAAGTCGACGGTGACTCGGCTTCGCTT
>JALREG010000421.1 GCA_023253905.1 Burkholderiaceae bacterium | reverse complement strand
CTGACGCGTTTGCTCGGGATGTCTCGGGCCAAACAGATGATTTATACCGCGCAACGTCTCTCCGTTGACGAAGCCTATCTGGGCCGCACGCCGTTTGAGCAGCGTCTGCAGTGGCAGGGCACGCGTGACCTCTCGGCCTGGCTCGCGGTGCCCGAGGCGATTGCCTTTCTGGAACGGCACCGGTGGGCGGACGTTCGAACCCGCTGCCACCAGCTTGCCTCCCAGGCGCTCACCGCCATCACTGAACGGCATGCCCTGCCCCCCATTGCCCAGGATGATGACTGGGCGCAGATGGTGGCCATTCCGGTACCGGTTGCTGATCCCGAGCGGCTTCGCGTCGCGCTATTTCGTGAACATCGCATTGAAGTGCCGGTGACCCGCCATGCGGGGCAGGTCTTCGTCAGACTGTCGGTGCAGGGCTATAACACCGAAGAAGACGTTTCGCGCCTGGTTCGGGCGCTGTGTTCATTGGATTTCTTATCTCATCATGACAACCCATCAACTTGACACTCCCTGCCTGATTCTCGAGCGAGATACCGTTGCCGCCAACGCGCGGCGAATGGAAAACCAGCTTGCGCGATTCAACGTACCGTTGCGACTTCATGTGAAGACAGCGAAGTCACTTGAAGTTGCCAGCCTCGTCCTGAACGGTGCGAAGTCGCCCATCACCGTTTCAACGCTCAAGGAGGCAGAACAGTTTTTCGACGCTGGGTATACCGATATTCTTTACGCGGTCGGGTTCGCTCCTCACAAACTCGCCCGCGCGCAGGCACTGGCTGAGCGCGGTGCACACCTCACCCTGCTGGTTGATAGCGTCGAGGGCGCCCGGGCTGTGAGCGGCTTTCCCACGCTGATCGAAATCGATACCGATGGCCATCGCGCCGGCGTCCGACCCGATGATCGCGACCTCCTGATCGCTATCGCGAGCACGCTTCACAATCATGGTGCGGTCTGCGCCGGCGTGCTCACCCATGCTGGCGGCTCCTATCAGGGACGCTCTCATGAGCAGATTGCCCAGATCGCCGAGGCTGAGCGCTCGGGCGCGGTGCGCGCCGCCGAGACACTCCGTGCAGCGGGATATCCCGCATCAACCGTGAGTATCGGCTCCACACCCACGGCGCTCTTTACCGATTGCCTGGACGGCGTCACCGAGGTTCGGGCAGGCGTCTTCGTGTTCTTTGATCTGGTGATGGCGGGCATCAATGTGTGCCAAACCGACGATATCGCGTTATCGGTGCTCACCACCGTGATCGGCCATCAGTCAGACAAGGGCTGGGCGCTGATCGACGCCGGGTGGATGGCGACCTCGCGCGACCGTGGCACGGCGCGCCAGCCCGTTGATCAGGGGTACGGGCTGGTCTGCGACGCAAGCGGCGCGCTGATTCCGGATCTGATCGTGGCCGATGCCAATCAGGAACACGGCATCATTGCTCACCGGCACGGCGGGCCCCTTCCTGCACTTCCGGTTGGAACACGGCTACGCATCCTGCCCAACCATGCCTGCGCCACGGCAGCCCAGCACGACCGTTACTACGTGGTCGATGCACAGGGTCAGGTCACTGCGAACTGGACGCGATTCTCCGGTTGGTAGCAGATTGTCGAAGCCGCTATACCAGGATTGATCGATCAACCCGACCCAAGGACTCCTCATGCGTATCTGCCGATTCGAACCCAACCGACTGGGCGTAGTGGAAGGTGATCAGATTGCCGATGTCACCGACGCTTTGTCCGTGCTCCCGTCCCAAAGCTACCCATTTCCAGGACACGACCTCCTGATTGCCCACCTCACCGCAGTGCGCGCCCGCATCAACCAGTTGCTGCCCAACGCGCAGCGCGTCGCGCTCGCGTCGGTCAGGCTGGAGTCTCCGGTTGCCAACCCAGGGAAGATCGTCAATGCACCGATCAACTATCAGGCGCACATCGACGAGTCACACAAGGATAAGGACCTGCAGCAGGGCATTGGCGGTCGGCCCACCAGTTTCATTGGTGACTGGGGCCTGTTTCTGAAGGCCAATAGTGCGCTGGTCGGCTGCGGCGCCGAGATTCAACTGCGACACCCCAACCGCCGCAACGATCATGAGGTTGAATTGGCGCTGGTGATTGGGAAAACCGCGCGCTCGGTGAAACGCGAAGACGCGCTCAGCCATATCGCCGGTTACGCCATTGGACTCGACATGACGGTTCGCGGCCCCGAAGACCGCAGCTTTCGCAAATCCCCCGACACCTACGCGGTGCTGGGCCCGTGGCTGGTCACCGCCGACGAACTCGGCGACCCTGGTAATTTGGGCCTGGAACTCTCGGTGAACGACGAAATTCGCCAGCGTTCCAACACCCGCCTATTGGTTTACGACGTGCCCAAGCTTATTGAATACGCCTCAGCGTGGTACACACTGCACCCGGGAGATGTGATTCTGACGGGTACGCCAGATGGCGTGGGCCCGGTGAAGCCTGGGGACACGATCTTCGCCCGGATCGAGAAGGTCGGTGAATTCCGGATGCGGGTGGCCGATCAATACGCGCAATAGCGGGCAGTTCGCGTCCGACGCGCCTCGTGGTCAGGTCTGTTGCGGTGGGGCGCAGAGGCGCGCTCCTAGCGAACGGCGATGGCCTCGACCTCAACGAGGAACTTCGGATGTGCAAGCGCTGACACGACCAGCAGCGTTGAGGCTGGGCGATGCGCACCCAGATGGCGGGCGCGAATGCGGGCAAAGGCGGCGAAGTCATCGGCTCGCGTCAGAAAAGACATGAGCTTCACGACGTTGGCCATGCTCATGTCCGCTTCCTTCAGAATGGCATGGAGGTTATTCCAGACCAGTTCGGCCTGCGCCTCGAGCGAATCGGGAATGCCGCCAGCCTGGTCGATCGCCACCTGCCCTGAAATGAACAGGAGATTTTCCGGACGATGAAGCAACACGCCGTGGCTGTAGGTGCCATTGGGTGCGGGAATGGTGGTGGGATTGACAGACCGCATGCGAGAACCTCCGTCTAAGTCAGGGGGGCGGAACACTCAGGCATGCCCGCTACACGCTACCGTCGTAACGGGCCTCGATCCGCCGAACCAGCAGTTGTTTTCGATCATCGGGCAACGCATTGTTGCGAAGAATTATCTCAACCCGATCGCCGGGAAGCTTCTGCATCATCGCATCCACATAATCGGCAATGGATACGCGATCCGGATGAGGCACTACAACGCGGATCGTATCGCCCGCACCCAGTTCGCCCTCCTCCTCCACTGACAGGTATAACCCGGTCATCGCTTCATTCAGCATGAATCGGGCAGCATCGTTCCGACCGGCCTGCGCGACAAACTTGTAGCAAGGAAGTCGCGGCGATCGAACCATCAGGCGCGCTGTACCCACCTCAAGAACATCACCAATAAAAAGGCTTCGCTCGGATACGCCTGCGGTAGTAATGTTTTCGCCAAAGAACGCGGTTGGGAGCGACGCTCCATTCAGAAACTCGGACCAGCGAGGGTAGTGTTCCGAAGGCATCAGACAGATCGCCTTATTCACCCCGCCGTGCACCGAAGAATCAGCCTGCTGATCGCCTGTCAGACCGCTAAATGACACCCTCACCCGCTCGGTGACCGGTCGCTTGGTGATTGATGATAAGACCTGCCCGCGCGCGGTGTTGAGGGGTGCCGGAACACCAACGGAAACAGCAATGACCTTCATCAACTGACGGAATGAGCGGAGAAGCGCAGTTTGATCGCCTCGAGCACGCTCGAATTCGATGTGACGACCGGCACACCAAATGCCTGCTCAAGAAGCGGCAAGGCTTCGACCGCACGAAAATTAGTGCACGACGCAAACAGGCAGTCAAAGGACTGACCGCGCAGGCGCTCACGCGCGAACTCAACGATTTGTTCAGGCGTGGGATCGGCAAGCGCAACGTTGTCGGTAATCCCCATGCCGTGCGCGCACACCACGCCGGTATGCGTTGCCACGGCGGCAGCCACCGACTGCGTGAGGTCCTCGTTATAGGGCGTGATGATCGCAACCTTGGCCGCCTTCCTGCGCTGAAGCGCCTCAGATACCGATGAAACGACACCGATTGTTGGACACCCCGCCAGATCACCCAGCGAACTGCACACCTGGGTGTCATAGGCAAGCCCAAACAAGGACCCCGCTGAAGTGCAGCCAAAGACCAGCACATCCGGGTTGAGGGTGCCCAGATCTTTCGCGGCCGCAGGCGCGTGCTGTTCGATCATGGCGAGCTCGCAGGTCCTTGTGGTTTCCACCAGGAACATACGGTCGGTATGGACCGTGAAGCGCTCCTTGGGTAGACCTGCATGCAGGTCATTTTCCATGACGGTATTGGATGAAGGCACGAGGAGCGCAACGCGGGTGCGGCGGTTGGTTGGAAGGGATGTCATGGGCGGCAACTCAGCTGAATGGTGAACGACGAAGCGGGAATGTCTGCAATGGGAAGCGGTTCAAACAATAGCCCCATAAGGACTGCGGGGTCGACTCTGCAGCAAATTCGCGAGTTCGCGTAGCGGCTCTTCGAGGGCCCCCGTATTTGGCGCGCCGCCGAGGCTGACGCGAAGGGCATGCGGAGCGTCTGAACCATCCATCAGAAAATGGGCCGCGGGCGATACAAGGATGCCGCGACGGGAGAGTTCGACGCCGACGTCGGCGGCACTGGAATGCCCCGTGCCGACCCATAGGTGATACGACGTTGCATTCGAGGCAGTGTGGATGCTGTTGGCGGGAAGCAAGCTGTAGGCAAGCATCACCCGCTTGCGCGCTTCGGCCTGGTGACGCGCCACGCAGAGAGCCAGCCCGCCTGTTTGGATGAGATCGCTGGCCAACGCGGCCTGTAATGACGATTCCGTCCAGCCCAGCGACAGCTGCGCGTCGCGCGCGCGAGAAACCAGATCTGGCGGCAAGAGGCTGTAGCCCACCCGTAAGCCTGGCGCCACGCACTTCGACAGGCTGGTGACGCAGAGGGTTCCCTCGGGCCAGAGCGCCGCAAGCGGCGGCAAACCGTCGGCCGCAAGCAGTCCATAGATGTCGTCTTCAACGATCGGAACCGAAGCGCCGCGCGCAAGCCTCGCCAGGTCGGCCCGGCGGCGCTCGCTCAGCACCGATGACGTGGGATTATGACTACTTGGCGTGCATACCACCGCCTTGATACGCCCCTCGCGAAGCCGCGATCGAAGCTGCGACACCACCATGCCGTCAGCGTCTGAGTCGATGCCGACAAGCTTCAGTTGAAGCAGGTCGCCGATGCGCCTCAGTCCGCTGTAATTCAGTCGCTCGCAGGCCACGCTATCGCCGGGTCGGGTCAGCGCCATCAATGCAACGAGGAGCCCATGATGAGCACCCTGCGTGACCAGCACCCGTTCGGACTGAGCCCTGAGACCCCGTAAGCCAAACAGTGTGGCGCCGGCACTTCGATTCACCGCGCTGCCGCTCACTGGCGCGTAGTCGACGAGACGGGAAAGCGCACCCGGCTGCGTCATTCGCCGAAACGAAGCTGACATCAGGTCCGCGGACACTGCCACCGGCGGAATATTGAGCGAGAGGTCGCCCCACCTTTCCGCGGTGCCTTCGCCCGGCGCCGAGGCCACATAGGTGCCACTTCCGGAGCGCGCCGTGACGATGCCACGCCGCGTGGCCTCAGCGACCGCCTTGGTGACCGTCGCGACGGTGGTGCCGAACAGGGCAGCGAGCTCGCGCTGCGGCGGAAGCTGAGCCCCGGACTCCAACGCCCCCTGCCTGACACCGCTCTCCAGCGCCTGGACCAATCCGAGATATTTTGGGGTTCCCGCCACCAGGCGGCGGCGGGAGGCGGCGACCAGGAATTCGCGCACAGACGCATCGACGGATTTGGGTTGCAGGGAGGGAGTACGCAGCTGAGCCATAAGTGTCATATTACGCTTTAATGGCGCTCAAGCAATCCCTGAGTAAATCAATTATTCATTAGCAACGATCGCTCCAGGATTGACCCCTTGCGATTCATGTCACAGAATCGCATCCGAACTAGCACAGTTGGAGCTCCTCATGATTTCCCCCAGCGTATCCGCCCTGGTTGACGGTGAAGTCTATGTCCCCGGACTACCCGCCGACCACCTGGTCGACACCTTTGGCATTCCCGCCGATCAAATCTCCAAGCTGGGCTCAGCCGAAAATCCCCATGGCACCTCGCCGCTTGCCCGCCGTGCGGTCGAGCAGGTGCTGGACCGTATGTCGATCTACCCGGAATGGACTTCGCGTCAGCTACGCGAGGCCATTGCGCGTCGCTATGGGGTCACGCCGGAGGGCGTGGTCTGTGGCTCTGGCGAAACTGAGGTCATCGCGCTGGTCATCCGCGCTTATGCCGGCCCGGGCGAGCCGGTGCTGATGCATGCACCTTGCTTTCCGCTCTATCGCATTTTTGCCACCATGGAGAACCGAAAGCCAGTCTACGTCCCCATGGGAAAAGACTTCAACCTGGAGATGGACCACTATCTCGAAGCCTTGGCCAGTCGGCCGAAGATCGCCTTTCTCACCAGCCCACATAACCCCAGCGGTCAGCTGGTGTCCGAAGCTGATGTGCGCCGCGTCTGCGAAGCGGCCCACGAAGA
>JALREG010000339.1 GCA_023253905.1 Burkholderiaceae bacterium | reverse complement strand
CAACACGGCATCGAGGTCGAGGTGGTTGGTGGGTTCATCAAGGAGCAGCAGGTCGGCTGGTGCAAACAGCGCCCGCGCGAGATTGAGCCGCATGCGCCATCCGCCAGACAGTGAATCAACCGGCGCCTCGCAGGCCTCGGCACTGAAGCCCAGCCCTGACAGCAGCGCACGGGCCCGCGACGCGGCATCTGCGCCACCCGCCTCGTGCCAGGCTGCGTGCGCCTGGGCGATGGCGAGTCCCGCGGCGTCACTGGTATCTGCTGACGTCTCGGCAAATTCGGCCTCCGCCCGTGTAAGGGCCTGCTGGGCTTCGACCAGTGCGGTGTCCGCCGCGAGCAGGTGCTGCCAGGCCGGAAGTGGACTCGATGGCAATGATTGTTCGAGTCGGATCACACGCTCGAAAGGCTGCTCGATACTCCCTGCATCGGGCGATACCTCACCTGTGAGGGCAGACAGCAGTGAGGTCTTACCCGAACCGTTCAGGCCGATGAGTGCGACCCGCTCCCCCGGCGCGATGGTGGCCTCCGCACCGCGCAGCAGATCACGCCCGCCCCGCGAGAGCGTGAGTTGTCGGAGTCGAATCACGCGGCGGGCCGGCGACCGGGTTGGCGGGCTGCGCCGACCGCCCGCGCGCGGCGGGCGGGCCGGGGCGAGGGGCGAAGCGCGCCTAGCGCCTGCGCCTCAATTGCCACCAGCATCTGTTCGCCGGCTTCGACCGGCAGGTAGGCGAATTCGAGTGTCGGAAATGCGCGCTCGAAGTGCTCAGCTTCATGGCCGATTTCGAGGATCAGAAGACCCTCTTGGGTCAGATGCTGTGCAGCCTCGCTCAGTATCCGGGCGATCAACTGCATTCCGTCTGGGCCCCCGGCGAGCGCGAAGCGCGGTTCGGCCTGAAATTCCTGCGGCAGGAGCGCCATGGATGCATCGCAGACGTACGGAGGGTTGCACACGATGAGATCGAATCGTTCGCCCTGATGCGGGGCGAGGAGGTCGCCCTGCACCAACTCGATTCGGCCACCGAGCCCATGCAGGCTCACGTTCTCAGCGGCCAGTGACAGCGCTGGTTCGCTCAGATCGCTTGCGCGAAGCCGCGAATCGGGAAACCGCATTGCACACAGCACCGCGAGGCTTCCTCCGCCGGTACAGAGATCGAGCACGCGCTCTGGCCAGCTGTCTGGTCTCTGGAACGCGTCTAAGTAGGCTGCGAGGCTGGTATCCAGTGCTTCGGCAATCAGTGAGCGCGGAACCAGTGCTCGCGCGTCGCTACGAAAACACACGCCGCGAAGCCAGGCCTCGCCGGTGAGATAGGCGGCGGGCACCCGCTCACTGCAGCGTCGTTCGACGAGGGTGATCAGCGCCTCTCGCTCGCTGCGCGCAAGACGCGCATCAAGCCAGCGGTCCAGTTCGTCGGGGGGCAGGTGCAGCGACCACAGCAACATCGAAACCGCCTCGTCCAGCAGCGAGGCAGTACCGTGACCCGTGCCGATCTGAGACTCCGCGAACCGTGAAACCGCCCAGCGCAGGCAGTCGCGAAGGGTACGCATCTCCTGCGCAGCATCACCTGCCGATGCCACGCGACCGGCCCGCCGATCAGGCTTCACGAGCGCAGTTCGCTGTCTTGCGGCCCAAAAAAGGCCCGGTAGAGCGGCTCCGAAAAACCAACCAGCGTTTTCTGGCCTTGTTGCAGAACCGGGCGCTTGACCAGCGTAGGCTCGGACAGCATCAGCTCTACGGCGCTCAGCTGGTCTGTGACCGCCAACCGCTTCGACTCAGGCAGCCGCCGCCAGGTGGTGCCCCGACGGTTGAGCAGAGAGTCCCAGGGCACGTGACGAAGCCAGTTTGCGAGGAGTTCAGCCTGCAAGCCATCCGCCCTGAAATCATGAAAACGGTACTGATAGCCTGCAGACTGCAGCCAGGCTCGAGCTTTACGGACCTGATCGCAGTTGGGAATGCCGAACACCGTGATGGGCGGTTGGGCGTCGGCGACCGGCGCGCCGGCAGGCTTTGACACGGGGTCAGTCTCCGCGCAGGAGATCGTTGATGGCGGTTTTGGCTCGTGTCTGCGCGTCGACGCGCTTGACGATCACAGCGCAGTAGAGGCTCACGCGTCCGTCGCCTGAGGGCATGCTGCCGGGAACCACCACCGAGCCGGACGGCACCCGCCCGTAGAGAATCTCGCCGCTCTGGCGATCGACGATACGGGTGCTTGCGCCGATGAATACACCCATTGAAATGACTGAGTTCGCCTCAACAACGACCCCCTCGACGATCTCGGAGCGTGCGCCGATGAAGCAATTGTCTTCAATAATGGTGGGATTGGCCTGGATGGGCTCCAGCACCCCGCCGATTCCCACACCACCCGACAAGTGCACATTGGCACCGATTTGGGCGCACGAGCCCACGGTGGCCCAGGTGTCCACCATGGTGCCTTCACCGATCCACGCTCCGATGTTCACGTAGGAAGGCATCAGCACCACATTACGGCTGATGTAAGCGCCGCGCCTCGCCACCGCAGGCGGAACCACGCGGAAGCCAGCCGATGCGAAATCGGCGGCCGACCAGTTTGCAAACTTGGTGGGCACTTTGTCGTAGAAGCGCAGATCGCCCCCCGATACAGGGACGTTGTCCTCCAGACGGAAGGAGAGCAACACCGCCTTCTTCACCCACTGGTTCGTGACCCAGTTGCCATCGATTTTTTCGGCGACCCGCAGCGAGCCGTCGTTGAGGCCAGCGATGACTTGCTCAACGGCCTGGCGGGTTTCAACGGGCGCGGCGCGCGGGTTCAGGTCGGTACGGTGTTCCCAGGCGTGTTCAATCGTCTGCTGCAGTGCGTTCATCGGTGGATTCGGTAGGGTTGAGGACAATGGACAACGGTCGCCCGAAGCGGCCGGCCTGACGCGAAGTGTCAGCGGGAGATCAGTTGAGCGATTCTGCGTGCTGCTTCAAGGCACTGCTCGTGACTGTCGACCAGCGCGAGCCTGACAAAGCCACTGCCCGGATTGACGCCCTGCTGCTCCCGGGCGAGGAAGCTTCCCGGCAGAACCAGGACATTATATTGCGCGAGGAGCTGCTGACAGAACGACTGATCGTCTCCGCCGGGTACTCGGGCCCATAGATAAAAACCTGCTTCTGGCCGTTCGACTTCAAGCGATTGCGCGATCAGCGGGGTGACCGAATCGAATTTTTCCTTGTACATCAATCGGTTGGCGATCACATGCTGTTCGTCGTTCCAGGCTGCGATCGAGGCCGCTTGAACCGTTGGGCTCATGGCGCCGCCATGGTAGGTGCGGTAGAGCAGAAAGGGCTTGATGAGGCTCGCGTCGCCGGCCACAAACCCTGAACGGAGGCCCGGCGCGTTGGAACGTTTGGAGAGACTGGAAAACACCACCAGTCGCCGGTAGTCGGTGCGGCCGAGGCGGTACGCCGCCTCGAGTGCGCCCAGCGGTGGCCTGGCCTCGTCAAAATAGATTTCGGAATAGCACTCATCTGAGGCAATCACGAAACCGTGTTGGTCGGACAGCTCGAACAGATTGCGCCAGTCGTCCAGCGTCATGACCGCACCGGTGGGGTTACCCGGTGAACAGGTGAAGAGCAATTTGCAGTTTCGCCAGACGTCAGCCGGTACCGCCTGATAGTTGCAACGGAACCCGTCGGAGGCGATCTGGTTGACGAACCAGGTACGCCCACCCGCGAGCAGCGCCGCGCCTTCATAAATCTGATAGAACGGATTGGGACAGATGACCCAGGCGCCGGTGGCGGGGTCAATCACCGTTTGAGTAAACGAAAACAACGCCTCGCGAGACCCATTAACCGGCAACACCTGCGTGTCCGGGTTGAGGGGGGGGAGGTTGTAGCGACGGCCGACCCAGGCGGCGATAGCCTGCCTCAACGCAGGACTGCCCGCGGTGGGGGGATATACGGCCAGGCCAGCCGTTGCTTCCCGCAGGGCGTCAATGAGGAGCTGCGGGGTGGGGTGCCTGGGCTCCCCGATCGACAGACTGATGGCTGAGTGCCTGCTTGACGGTGTAACACCGACGAGCAACGCCCTCAGACGCTCAAAGGGGTAGGGCTGCAGATGATCTAGAAACCGGTTCAAGTTGTCTTTTTAGTGGGTTGATTATTAACGGTACGACGCAGGAATCGGTCCGGCATCAGGAAGCTGAACAGCAGTCGCTGGCTTCCAGCCGCGCTTGCGATGCTCGACAACCACCGTAGTAAAAATACCGCCGCGGACATACCAGCGTGCAGTCAGCCGCATGAACCGGGGGCGAATGGCCGCGACCAGATCGTCGAGGATGCGATTGGTGACTGCTTCATGGAACGCGCCCTCGTTACGAAACGACCACATATAGTTCTTCAGTGATTTGAGCTCAACGTTGCTGCGGTCGGGCACGTAGTCAATCACGATCAGCGCGAAATCGGGCTGACCGGTGAGCGGGCACAAGCAAGTGAACTCTGGCACTTCAAAGTGAACCAGATAATCACGGCCAGGGCTTGGATTCGGAAAAATATCTAATATTTTTGAGGGTTTGGAGGGCATTTATCAGGTAGTGCTTTATCAATAGACTGGAAGGATTTCGCGGGTCGGGTGATATTATAGGGCGGGTGTGCCGGTCAATCCGGCTCGACCTTTCAAGCTGGGAGTTCGGGTGCGCCTCAAACAGGTCAAGTTGTCCGGGTTCAAGTCATTCGTGGAGCCCACGTCGTTTGAAGTTCCGGGCAAACTGGTCGGTATTGTTGGCCCGAACGGCTGCGGCAAGTCCAACATCATCGATGCAGTCCGGTGGGTCCTGGGCGAAACCAAGGCGTCAGAGCTGCGTGGGGAGTCCATGCAGGACGTCATTTTCAGCGGCACAACGTCGCGAAAAGCATCCGCCCGTGCATCGGTTGAACTGGTGTTCGACAATTCGCTCGGCCGTATCGGGGGATCGTGGGGCCAGTTTGCCGAGCTGTCTGTCCGGCGGGTGCTCGGGCGTGACGGACAGTCCATTTACTCCATCAACAATCAGGTCGTTCGACGCCGAGACGTTCACGACCTGTTTCTGGGTACGGGCCTCGGTCCGCGCGCGTACGCCATCATTGGGCAGGGCACGATCTCTCGCATCATCGAATCTCGCCCGGAAGAGCTGCGGGTGTTCCTCGAAGAGGCGGCTGGCGTGTCGCGCTATCGCGAGCGGCGGCGTGAAACCGAAGGACGACTCGCCGACACCCGGGAGAACCTCACCCGGGTTGAAGACATTTTGCGCGAGCTCAACGATCAGATCAGCCGGCTGGAGCGACAGGCCGAGCTCGCTGCACGCTTTCGAGAACTCGAGTCCGATCGCGATGCCAAGCAGCGGATGCTCTGGATCATGCGTCGCGATGATGCGGTCGCCGAGCAGGGCCGCATTGCTGGACAGATTGCGGCGGCATCCACCGCAATCGAGGAACGCCAGGCCGAGCTTCGCCGCCTCGAATCCGAGCTCGAGTCGGTGCGCGCGTCACACTATGCGGCAGGAGACGAGGTTCACGCAGCACAGGGACGTCTTTATGACGTTAACGCTGAGGTGGCGCGGCTCGAATCTGATATTCGGGTGGTTGCCCAAACGCAGGGTCAGTTGCGGGAGCGCCTCGATTCGCTGGCGAATCAGGCTCAGCGCGCGAAGGCGCTGCTCGATGCCACTGAAAACGAGCGGAGCGATGCGCGAGCACGGCTCGATACCGACCGCGAGCAGGCGGAAACACTCGCCGCAGTCTGTGTGCAGGTTTCTGACGCCCTCCCGGATGCTGAGGCGAGGGTGCGCGAGGCGCGGGTAGCGCTTGAGGCGGCCCGCGCGCTTGCGGCGCAATCCAGCCAGGCGATCGAACTTTCGGCGCTTCGGCAACGAAACGCACAAAACAGCCTTGACTCGCTTCAGGCTCGGCGTGACCGGCTGAAGCACGAGCTGGCGCAGCTCGCCAGTGTCGACCCGAATGAACTCGCGCATCAGCGGGAATCGGTGGCGGCCGCAGAGGAACTGGAAGCGCAGTTGCAGCACACCCTTGAAGAGGCCGATCAGCGGTGGCGCGAGCTTGACGCTGCCCGGGCGCCGGCTCAGCAGGCGCTGCGCGAGGCGGAGGCGTCGCTCGCGCGAATCGACGCCCGCCTGTCAGCGCTGCGCCAGCTGCAGCAGCGCCTCGAGAGCCAGTCCAGGATCCAGCCCTGGCTGGAGCGACACGGCCTGGAGCGCCTCACACGACTGCACCCGCGCCTTCGGATCGAAACCGGCTGGGAGGCGGCGTTCGAGGCAACGCTCAGAGAACGTGTTCACGCGCTCGAGCTCACTGGGATCTCCATGCTCGCGGCGTTGGCCTCGGATCCGCCGCCTGCGAAGGTCGCGTTTTTTGCGGGCGATCACGTTGCACCCCCAGCGGCTTCCCGATCGGCTGAACTCAAGCCGCTGTCGTCGCTTGCCAACTGCCCCGATGCCGGCGTTCAGGCAATGCTCCACGACATGCTCGCCCACTGCTTTGTCGCCGATTCCCTGGAACAGGCGTTTGCTCATAGAAATTTGTTGCCAGCGGGCGGGCAGTTCGTGGTTCGCGAAGGTCATCAGGTCGGGCGTTATTCGGCTTCGCTGCATGCGGCCGATACCGAGGCGGAGGGTTTGCTCGCCCGGCTCCACGAAATCGACAACCTCGCCCGCGAGCAGCGCGCGCAGCAAATGCTGGTCGACGATGCGAGAGGGGTGGCGGTGCGTACCGAGGCGGGCGCCGCCGATGCCCAGCGCCAGCTTGCGCAATTACGCGAAGATCACGCGCGGGCGCTCCGCGAACTGTCCACGCTGCGTCTGAACGCCCAGCGACTCGAACAGGAGTCGGCCCGCGTGGCAGGCAGTCACGAGCGGATCACCGCCGAACTCGAAGATATTGCTCGGCAGTCAACTGAATTCGACAACACGTTGCAAGCGCTCGCGAATGAATTTGATTCGCTCGACGCGCAGCTGGGCGAAACCCAGCAACGTGCAGAAGAACAGCAGTTTGCGCTCGAGGAGGCTGAGTCCTCCCTCGAGCGGCAACGAGAACAGGTTCGGCAGGCCGAAGCCGACGCGCGTGAGGCCGACTTTGCCGTACGTTCGGCCGAGGCACTCATTGAGCGTCTGAACGCATCGGCTGAGACGGCGCAGACTCAACTTCAGTCGGCGGGCGATGAACGCGCGCTCCTCGAAGCGAGGCTGGGTGACATTTCCGACACCGAGGCGCGTGACGCGCTGCAGTCAGCGTTAGCCGATCGGGTGCAGGCCGAGGCCGCGCTGGGTGCGGCGCGTCAGCGACTCGACGATATCAGCCAGAGGCTGCGCGCGGGCGACGAAGCAAGGCTCACCACCGAACGCGCGCAGGAGCCGCTTCGTGAGCGTTTGCACGCGCTGCAGCTCGACGAGCAGGCAGCGCGCATCAACGCCGAGCAGTTCGCGGCCCAGCTTGTTGAGGCTCGGGTCGATGAGGCGGCCGAGTCCAGCCTGCGAGAGCGTTTTTCGGAGGCGTCTCCTAAGCCTGGCTGGCTCCAGGGCGAGGTCACACGGCTGTCGAATGCCATTGCCGCGCTCGGACCGGTCAACCTGGCTGCACTTGACGAACTGAGCCAGGCAAGCGAGCGGCAGGGTTTCCTGCGAGCACAGCTCGCCGACCTCAACGAGGCCATCACGACGCTTGAAGATGCAATCCGGAAAATCGATCGCGAAACCCGCACGCTGTTGCGTGAAACCTATGACACGGTCAACGGACACTTTGGCGAGCTGTTTCCGCGCTTGTTCGGCGGGGGCGAGGCGCGACTCATTCTTACCGGAGAGGAAATTCTTGACGCAGGCATTCAGGTGATGGCGCAGCCACCCGGCAAACGAAACACCTCGATTCACTTGCTTTCGGGAGGCGAAAAGGCGCTCACCGCCATTGCTCTGGTATTTTCGCTGTTCCAAATCAATCCGGCGCCGTTCTGTCTGCTCGACGAGGTGGACGCGCCGCTTGATGACTCCAACACCGAGCGCTACGCAGAAATGGTTCGTGCAATGTCAGCTCAGACCCAATTCCTGTTTATCACGCACAACAAAATTGCCATGGAGTTCGCTGAGCAGCTGATCGGCGTCACCATGCAGGAGAAGGGCGTGTCGCGCCTGGTGGCGGTCGATCTTCAGGCGGCGGCGAACTTCGCCAAGGCAGCATGATTGACAGTCTGACCGTCAGCATTCTGCTGTTTATTGCCCTGGCCATCGGGGCGGTGGTGGCCTTCGATGCCTGGCGTGCATGGCGGCTGCGCAGGCTTGCGGTGCGCGATGAGTCGTCGCTCGAAGGCAGGCGGCCCGCCCGGACAGAGCCGAAGCGGCCTGATCCAGATGCAGCAGTCGGAGAGCTTCCGGGTTCTGGTGGCAGCGCTACGCGGGGGGAACCCACCCTGCGCTCACCTTCCGTACGGGGCGAGCCTAGCCTGGGCATGACCGTTGTGCAGCCCGACGGCCCGGTCCGTGCCGAGCCGCAGTTGGGTTCGCTGGACGGCGGCTCTGCTTCTCTTGGTGCCGCCGCTCAACATCTTCCTTTGAAAGTCATGGCTGCGCCGCCGCCCGCCGCCGGATCGGGGCACGCGGGGGTGGCCACCGATTACGTTGATCACGCCGCTCCCCCCGAGGCGACCGCGGCATCACCCTTCGAATATGTCGATTCCCGCCCAGTCTTTACGGCGCAACCTCGAGGCGTGGCGGGTTCTCCTGCGGAAGTTGGTGCATCTGCTGAGTCACTCTCTGTTGAACAGACGCTGGCCGTAACACGCGCTGCGCCTCCTCTTCCGCAGGGGCTGCGCGCGGAGCCGTCACGAGCCAGCGCCCCCGCTTCCGCAGGGGTTACGCCTGCAAGCCTTGCCGCTGTGGGCGCCGGCCCGGGCGCCCAGACCGAGGCGTCAACTGGCATCTTGTCCGACCGCACCGATTGCATGGCGTTGCTCAGATTTGTTCAGCCGGTTCCCGCTGAGAAGCTGGTGTCGCTGGGGCAGTCCTTCAGGCGCTCAGGCAGTAAGCCGGTCATGCTCGAGGTGCTTGGCGTCACGCTTTCATCCGATGGTTGGCATCTACCGCGCGCAGGCGAATCCTGCGGCGCCGCGCGCTTTGGCCTGCTCCTTGCCAACCGCGCAGGGCCGCTCAACGCACTCGAGTACACCGACTTTGCTCAGCGCATTCGCGAGCTGGCCGCGTCGCTTGGGGTAGGTGTTGAACTCAGTGACATGGCGAGCGTGCTGGCACGTGCGCGTGCCCTTGATTCTGAAAGCGCCCGTCTCGACGCCCAGGTGTGTATCAACGTCGACGCAGCCGAAACCCTCGGCCCTGCCCAGCTTGCGGCGTTGGCGGGCCCGCTTGCGGTCGTCGAACGTGGCAACAACCGTTACGCGCGGCTGGGGCCGCGGGGTGAAACCATTTTTTCGGTTGCGCTGGGTGAACAGTCCAATCGGCTCAGTTTTCTGCTGGATGTGCCTCGGGTATCGCCCGCGGCGCGGCCCTTCGCCGCGATGGTCGAATGTGTTCGAATCAGCGCGCGGCGGCTGCCCGGCCGAATCATCGATGATGGCGGCAAACCGCTGACCGACCGAGGGATCGAGGCCATCATGACCCAACTCGATGAACGTTGTGAAGCACTTGCCGCGGCCGGGCTTACGCCCGGCTCGCCAACCGCGCTTCGGGTCTTCAATTAGCCGAGCAAGGGCATGCTCGCAATCATCGGAGGAAGCGGTCTTTATCAGCTTGATGAGCTGCGGCAGCCGGCCCCCCTTGCGATTCAGACTCCATGGGGGACACCCTCTGACACTCTGACGCGCGGATTCTGGGGAGGGCAAGAGGTCCTCTTCATCGCGCGCCATGCGCGAGACCATCGTGTGCCGCCACACCGCATCAACTATCGCGCGAATATCTGGGCGCTGCGCGAAGCGGGCGCCAGTCAGATTGTTGCGGTCGCTGCCGTGGGCGGTATTGCGCTCGAATGTTCGCCGGGCATGCTGGTGGTGCCCGACCAACTCATCGATTACACGAGCGGTAGAGAGTCGACCTTTTTCGATGACACCGACAACAAGGTCGTACATGTCGATTTCACCGAGCCCTATGATGCGTCATTGCGCGAAGCCCTGGCGGGTTGCGCCCGACGGCTTGGTTTGCCGCTCGTGGAGGGTGGCGTCTATGGATGTACCAATGGCCCGCGTCTGGAAACGGCGGCCGAGATCACTCGGATGGCGCGAGACGGCTGTACGCTGGTTGGAATGACCGGCATGCCGGAGGCTGTGCTTGCGCGGGAGCTTGCGCTGCCTTACGCCTGTCTGGCGGTGGTCGCGAATGCCGCGGCGGGCTTGGCATCGAGCAGCCAGAGCGTCTCGATGGAAGCCATCATGGCTACGCTCGCCAGATCAATCACCGATGTCCGGCGACTACTTGCAGAACTCTGCGCAGGAGCCCCAACCGAGCGGCGTTGAGGCTCAGTTGAGCGACGTGAGCAAGTCGCTCTCAAAGTCGAGCGTTCCACGTGGCTGGCTGAAGACCGGGCCCTGGACCACCAGGACGTCTTCCACGCGCTCGCCCAAGGTCATGATCCGGGCACTGACCAGGCTCACTTGATGTCG